>JALRCL010000787.1 GCA_023268575.1 Patulibacter sp. | reverse complement strand
GTGGTCGCCTGCGGCGTCGACGACGGCCTGGGCGCGCGTCGCGGCGTGCGGGGGCCGGCGGCCGGCCACGACGGTCGCGTGGCCGAACATCCCGCCCGCGGCCAGCGTGCCCCAGAGGCCGTGGGCGAGGCGCAGCGCGTCCTCGACGGCGAGGTGCGCCAGGTCGTGCGGCAGCACGCCGACCGGACCGCCGAGGCGCTCCTGGCCCGTCCCCAGCAGACGGATCGTCACGCCGTCGCGGCGCCGGAGCAGCGAGTGGTACCGACGACCCTCGTCCCGCACGACCTCGATCGGCGTCGCCGTCCCGCCCATCGCACGACCTTCGCAGGCCCGCGGCGGGGCGGTCCGGGCGGGCAGCGACCGTGACGGGTTCGACCCCGGCTGCGACCGGCGACGACGGTCGCGGTGGACGCCCGCTCCCGCCCGCGGCTCGCTCGGGCCGCGGGCAGGGCGGGGTGGGGCAGACCTCGAGCGCCTCCGGCTCGCTCGGGCCGTAGGCGGGGCGGGTCAGACCTCGAGCGCCTCCGGCTCGCCGGCGGTCAGCCACCGGATCCGGTCGGCCAGCGGGGAGGCCGACAGGACGTTCCGGGCACGGTCGCGCGGCTGGCGGAAGTGCTTCCAGCCCTCGTAGTGCAGCGGCACGATCGTGTGCGGATCGAGGGCGCCGCAGAGCTCCACGGCCTCCTCGGCGTTCATCGTGTAGCGCAGCGGGCCCGAGACCCACGGGAAGGTCACGCCGCCGAGGTGCGTCACGACGGTGCCGACCCGCAGCCGCTCGGGGACCTCGCGCAGGCCGGCGTAGAGCACCGAGTCGCCGGTGATCCACAGCTCGCCGTGCTCCTGGCCCTCCCAGCGCAGCGAGAAGCCGACGACGTCGCCGACGATCGGCTTGGAGCCGGGCGGTCCGTGGCGGCACGGCGTGGCGGTGACGTGGATCGTCGGCTTCCCGGGCGCCTCGAGCGTCGTCGTGCCCCAGGGCGCGAGCCCGCGCGCCGCGATGCCGTCGGCGCCGAGCCGCCGTGCGCCGGGCTCGGTCGTGAGCACCTCGCCCATCCGCGGCAGGAGCTCGCGGCCGGTCGGGTCGAGGTTGTCTCCGTGGTGATCGTGGGAGAGCAGCACGGCGTCGATCGGCTCGAGCGCCTCGAACGGGACGGCCGGGCCCTGCGTCTTGCGGGACATCGTGCCCCAGCCGAAGAAGTACCGCTTGCCGGGAGGATCGAAGGTCGGGTCGGTCAGCAGGCGCCAGCCGCCGACCTCGATCAGCAGGGTGGGGCCGCCGACGTAGGTCAGGCGGACGGCGGGGTCGGTCATCTCGAGCGTTCCTGTCGGACGGTCAGCCGCGGGAGAACGGCAGCTCGGTGGTCAGCCAGCTGATGAGCTGGCCCGGGTTGCGGGTCTGGGTCCAGACCGTGCCGGGACCCTGGAAGGCGAAGACGAAGCCCTCGCCGCTCTTCATCGACTGGATCAGGCCGCCGGAGGCCGCCTTGCGCAGCTCGAACTGGACGCCGTCCTCGTACGCGACCATGTGGCCGGAGTCGACGATCACCGTCTCGCCGGCGGGGATCTGCACCGCGTCGATGGCCCCGTAGGCGGCCACCACGATCTGGCCGCGGCCCTCGGCGCGGACGAGGAAACCGCCCTCGCCGCCGACGAGGTTCTTGAACCCGCCCCACTTCGCGTCGATCGTCACGCCCTCGTCCGCAGCGAGGTACGACCCGCGCGAGAGGTTCACCGCGCCGTCGACCGGGAGGACGAGCAGGTCGCCGGGCAGCCGCGCCGCGACGTCCACCCAGCCACCCTGCGACGGCGCGGTGAGCGTCGAGACGAAGAGCGACTCGCCGCCGAGGATGCCGCGCTTGAACGCGCCCTTCAGGCCGCCGCGCATCTTCGACTCGATCTCGACGCCGCCGGAGGTCGCCATCATCGCCCCGGACTCGGCGTTGGCGGACTCGCCGGAGCCGAGGGTCAGGCGGGCGACGGCGAAGCTCGGGGCGTGACGGATGGTGACGTCCATGGGGTCCTCCGGAGGGTGGTCGTCGCGCACGCTACCCCGCCACGCGCCGTCCGTCGGGAGGGCCGCGTCCCACGGCGGTCCGGCGTGGCGGGGATCCCATCCCCGTCGTGGCCGGTCACGCTCCACCGACCCGGGGACCGTGACGTCGCCGGGACCGCGGCCCGGCGCCCGTGCCTACGCCGCCGTAGCCGCCGTCCGGGCTGGCATCATCCCGCCGCGATGCGCCGGTTCCCCCTTGCTTCCCTCCTCGCGCTGATCGTCGCCGCGCTCCTGCTCGCCGCGAGCCCGGCGTCGGCCGCCGAGCCGCCGAACCAGAACGATCCGTGCTCGCGCGCGGGTCGTAACGCCTGTGGCACGACGGGCTTCGGCTCCTACCGCACCTACCGCTACGGCGTCCGGTGGTTCGGCAGCTACCGCGGTGCGATCCCGGGCGTCGAGGATCCGTCGTGGTGCATCGATCTGCGGTTCTGGTACCCCTCGCCGCGCTTCGGCTACGAGAAGCGCTCGACGAACGGCCTGCGCAGCAAGGAGGGCAAGCGGATCTCCGCCGCCGAGCTGCGCCGCATGTCGTGGGTCCTGGCGAACCACGGCAACCGCCGCGACCGCGCCACGCAGGCCGCGGTCATGCTCTACGTCCACGACGTGATGGGCGACGGCGCGCCCGGCGAGGTCGACCCGCGGGCGGTCGGCGTGCAGTCGCGGTTCGCCGCCATCTCCCGCGACGCGCGCCGCTACGCGGGGCCGTACCGGGTCCAGGTCGACGCGCCGGCGCGGGCGACGGCCGGGACGCGGATCACGGCGACCGCGCGGGTGCGCTCGGCGACCGGGGTGGCGATCCCGAACGTCACGCTGCGCCTCGACGGCTCGACCGGCGCCGACGGCCTGCCGAAGACGGTGCGCACGAACGGCAAGGGCGAGGCGCGCATCACCGGCACCGCGGCCGACGTCGCCGACGGCGTCCGTCTGCGCGTCGAGACCGGCCAGCTCGCCGCGCCGGCGCCCGACCTCTACGTGCCCACGCGCGGCGCGGCGGTCCGCAACGCCCAGCGGCTCGTCGTGGCGGCGCGCACGACGGTCGGTGCCCAGGCCACGACGCGCGTCGAGCCGGCCCGCGCGGTCGTCACGACCTCGGCGACGCCGAAGTCCCAGCTGCTTGGGGAGGCCAACCGCGACGCGATCACGATCACCGGCCCGCCGGCGAGCTGGCGCGGGCGCGTCACGGTCCGTGCGTACGGACCGGCGGCCAGCGGCGACGCGATCCGCTGCGACGGCCCGCCGGCCGCCGAGGTGACCTACGAGACCGGCCCGGGCGCGTCCCAGGCGCCGCCCGTCACCCCCACCGCACCCGGGTGGTACGGCTACCAGGTCACCGTCGAGGGCTCGCCGCAGGTCGTCGGCACGACCACCCCCTGCGCCGAGCCGGAGGAGCGGTTCGTCGTCGAGGTCCAGCCCGCGGTCCGCACGCAGATCAGCGAGCAGTCCTCGCAGCCGGGCGCGATGCTCACCGACCGCGTCTGGGTGAGCGGCCTGCAGGGGCAGCCGGCGACCGTCGGCGCTGCGCTCTACGGGCCGTTCCCGGCGCGCGACGCGATGAGCTGCGACGTCGCCCCGTTCTGGCAGGGCAGCTATCCCGTGACCGGCGACGGCGAGTTCGTCACCGATCCGGTGACCGTCACGACGCCGGGCTACTACACCTACCGCGAGTCGATCGCCGCCTCCGGGTTCGTTCGCGCGGCCGCGCACCCGTGCGGCGAGGCGGTCGAGACGACCGTCGTGCGCGGTACCCCGGCGATCCGCACGCAGATCTCGCAGCAGCAGACCGCCGTCGGCGCCGAGGTGACCGACAGCGTCGTGGTGACCGGCCTGGGCAAGCTCCGCGCGCCGGTCGAGGCCGAGCTCTGGGGCCCGTACCCCTCGAAGGAGGCGATGACCTGCCAGGGCACGCCGTACTGGAAGGGCTCCTTCACGGCCGAGGGCGACGGCACGTACGTCACCGACAAGGTCCAGCTGAAGCAGGCCGGCTACTACACGTACCGCGAGCGGATCCTGCCGACCGAGGCGTTCGACGGCGTCGAGACGCCGTGCGGCGACGAGGCCGAGACGACGATCGCGCGCGCCGCGCCGAAGGTCCGCACGGTCGTCTCCAGCCGCGTGGTCCGTCCGGGCACGACGATCTTCGACCGGCTGAAGGTCACCGGTCTCGGCGAGACGCCCGCCGCGGTCGACGTCGAGCTGTTCGGGCCGTTCCGCACGCGGGACGCGATCCGCTGCACGGGGACCCCGTACTGGAAGGGCAAGGTCGACATCAAGGGCGACGGCGACTACGTGACGCCGGCGGTGCGGCTGGCGAAGGCCGGCTTCTACACCTACCGCGAGCGGATCGCGGGCTCGACGGTGAACGCCGGCACCGAGACCGCGTGCGCCGAGGAGGCCGAGACGTCGCTGGCGCAGCCGCTGATCCCGACCGGCGGCGAGCCGCGTCAGCCCGTCGAGGTCGACGCGACGAAGCCCGCGGCCGGCGGCTCGCGCCCGACCTCGGTCCGGCTCGCCCGCCTCGGGGTGCGCGCGACGCTCAACCCGGTCCGGATCGACGCGGACTTCGAGAACCTCCACGTGCCGAACGACATCCGCTCGGCCGGCTGGTGGCAGGACGGTGCCGCGCCCGGTGCGCGGACCGGGGCGACGCTCATCTCCGGCCACGTCGACAGCGCCCGCCGTGGGGCGGGGGCGTTCTTCCCCCTGACCCGCGCGCGCCGGGGCGACGCGGTCGAGCTGCGCACCGCGGACGGCCGCACGCGCCGCTACCGCGTCACGCGGATCCAGCGCGTGCGCAAGGACCGGCTGCCGTCGAGCATCTTCAGCCGGGAGGGCAGCGCGCGGCTCGTGCTCGTCACGTGCGGAGGACCGTTCTCGAACGGGCACTACCGGGACAACGTCATCGTCACGGCCGTGCCGCGGTGAGCGTCCCGGCGGCCCGTGGCCGCCGGGACCCATGCCCCCGGGAGGATTCGAACCTCCATCTCAGCGCTTAAAAGGCGCGTGCGTTGACCGTTACGCCACGGGGGCGAGCTGCGGCGGACGGGGCCGCGAGGGGGCGCAGTCTACGTCGCGTGCCGGGCCGCCGACCCGTCGTGCGGCGGCTCCCGGGGCACGTCGCGCGGGGCGCGGGTCGCATGGCCCTCACGCGCGGCCGGTGCGCAGCTGCCGGGCGATGTCGGCCCGGCCCGCCGCCGCGGCGCGTGCCGCCGCGGCGTCCCAGTCGTAGGCCACGGCGTGGTGCTCGACCGACCACTGCGCAGGACCGTCGTCGACGATGGCGTAGCGCGCGTGGGGGCTGCCGGCCTCCATCGCGTGCGGGAACGGCGCGTCGTCGTCGTACGCGGGCCAGCCGACGCTGCCCGGGTTCACGACGAGACAGCCCGTGGAGGTGCGGACCGCGCGCGCGAGGTGGCTGTGGCCGCACAGCACGAGCGGTCGCCCGGCCGCGTCACCGAGCCGCGAGACGAGCTCCTCGTCGGTCGCGGCCCGTGCCCCGCTCGGCGCGACCGTCTCCAGCAGGTACGCGCGGTCGTCGGTCGGCGTGCCGTGCACGGCGAGCACGCCACCGGGGAGCTCGACGGCGGTCGGCAGGCGGCTGAGCCACCGTCGGTGGTCGTCGTCCAGCGCGGCGTGCGCCCGGCGGTCGGTGTCGCCCATCGTCGCGGGCTCCCCGAGCAGCTGTCGGTCGTGGTTGCCGCGCACGACCTCGTGGCCGAGCGCGCGGACGCGGTCGATCGTCTGCGCGGGCCACAGCGGGCCCGACGCCACGTCTCCGAGGTCGACGAGCCGGTCGACGCGGCGCCCGGCCGCGTGCGCGAGCACGGCGTCGAGCGCCGCGAGGTTCCCGTGCACGTCGGCGAGGACGGCGATCCGCATGGGCCGACGCTACCGCCGCGCACGCGGTCGCCCCAGCGGCGGCCCTTCGACGTCGCGTGCCCCGCGCGCGGACCGGGTACTCGCCGGGCATGAGCACCCCCGACCGTCCCGACGACTACGACGTGGACCTCGCCGAGCGCCGCCGCCAGGAGAACGCGCCGCTCGAGGAGGCCGGCGAGGGCGAGTCCGAAGGCTTCGAGCTCGCCGAGCGGGACCTCATCGAGCACGCGAGCCACGGCGACCAGCACTCGACGCAGCCGATCGTCCGGGACTCGTGGGACGAGGTCGAGAGCGACGAGAGCGGCGCCGAGTACGGCGAGCCCGACACCGAGGACGTCGAGGACTGACCCGGGGAGCCGCGGGTGGCCGGCCGCCCGGAGCGGCGTCGGGGGCGCGCCCGGTCGGTGGCCGCCCCGGCGCGCCGCCGCTCGCGCATCGGCCAGGGCCGGGTCGGGGGCGGCGACGGCCTACACTCGGAGGACCCGCCCCCATGGTGTAGCGGTTAGCACGTCAGCCTTTCACGCTGGTAGCAGGGGTTCGATTCCCCTTGGGGGTACTCGACGGGCCGGCCGGCCCCGCATCGGCCGTCCCGGCGTCAGCCGAGCAGCGCGGTCCCGAGCCCGACGAGGGCCACGACCTTCGCGAGCTCCAGGCCGATGTACACGAGGTGCAGCGGGCTCGGCGCCAGCTCCTCGCCGGCGACGATCCGCACGGCGCGGCGGTCCATCCGCAGCTCGAAGAGCGCGACCTGCGCCGCGAGCATGACGACCGCGAGCGTCAGCAGCAGCCAGGCGCCACCGTCCCGGTCGCCGAGGACCCCGAGCAGCAGGAGCGCCGCGGCGAGCAGGATCTGGACGCCGTGCATCGCGCGGAACACGATCCGGCCGATCCCCAGGCCGATCGGGCGCGTCACGCCGGGTGCGCGGAACTTCAGCGGCGCCTCGAGGAACGAGATCGCCAGCACCGCGCCGAGCCACGTGAACGAGAGCGCGATCGAGACGTCGCCGGTCATGCACGCGATTCAACCCGTTCCGGCGCGCTCGCGCATCCGTGGACTCCCGGCGCCTCGACGGCGCCCACCGAACCGGTTACAGTCGCGTAACCATGATCGGGCACGGCGAGCGTACGGTGCGTGCGGTGACGCGCTCGCCGACCCGACGGGACCTGCTGCGCCGCGGCACCGGCGCGGCGGCCGCCCTCGCCGCCGGTCCGGGCATCCTCGGCCTGGCGGCGAGCCGGGCCGCCGCGGCGCCCCGCCGGCCCACGGAGGTTCACCTGACGTTCGGGGGCGACCCGACGAGCCAGATGGTCGTCTCGTGGACCGCGCCGCCCGGGACCCGCCGGCCGCGCGTGCGCTGGGGCCCGCTGGGCGCGACCGACCAGGCCGAGCTGCGCGACGTCGAGACGGTCGGCGTCCTGGATCGCGACCCGCGGCTGCTCGGGATCGCCGTCGGGACCGAGCAGGTCCTGCACCACGCGCGGATCGACGGCCTGCAGCCCGATCGGGCCTACGCGTACCAGGTGCTCGGCGACGGGATGACCGGCGGCGGGACCTTCCGCACCGCGCCGGCCGGCCGCGCCCCGTTCCGCTTCACGGCGTTCGGCGACCAGGGCACGGGCGACCCGCAGGACTTCATGAGCGCCGCCGAGGGCGCGCGGATCGTCGACCAGGTCGAGGCGCGCGATCCGCTCATGCACCTGCACCTCGGCGACCTGTCGTACGCGAACATCAACCCGCTCCCCGGCACGCGCGGCCCCGCGTGGGAGCGGTTCCTCGCCAACAACGCGCGCTCGGCGCGGTCCCGGCCGTGGATGCCGATCATCGGCAACCACGAGATCGAGGCGGGGATGGGGCCGGTCGGCCTCCGGGCCTACGAGGGGCGCTTCCGGCTGCCGGGGAACGGCAGCCGGCGCCAGATCGGGCACTGGTACGCGTTCACCGCCGGATCGGTGCGGTTCGTGGCGCTGAACGCCGAGGACTGGGCCTACCAACTCGGCGGCGACCAGTACCTGCACGGCTACTCGGGTGGCGAGCAGCGCTCCTGGCTCGAGCACCAGCTGCGCGAGGCGCGCCGCACCCCGGGCATCGACTGGGTCGTCGTCCTCATCCACCATCCGGTCGTCTCGGCCGCCGACCAGAACGGCGGCGACCTCGGCATCCGGCGGGGCGTGCTCGACCTGCTGGCCGCGCACGACGTCGACCTCGTGCTCAGCGGGCACGACCACGACTACGAGCGCTCGCACGTCCTCGGCGCCGCCGAGCCCGCCAGTGCGACCCTGCGACCGCGCGTGGTCCGGCGCAGCGGCACGGAGAACGTCGACGTCCGCGGCGGGTTCGTCCATCTCGTGCTCGGGGG
>JALRCL010000701.1 GCA_023268575.1 Patulibacter sp. | reverse complement strand
CGCGGCCGCGCAGGGCATCGGGGTCTGGACCGTGATCACCCGCGGCAGCGACCGCAACCAGGTCAGCGCGCAGTCCCGCGACGGCTGGGCCGGCGGTCGCCTCCGGACGACGCTGCGCCAGGCGCGCAGCACCGACCGGCTCTGGATGCAGGGCGCCTACTACGGACCGACCGAGCCCTGGCGGGACGGCATCCGGGTCGGGCGCCTCGCCGCCTGCGACTGAGCGGCGCCGCGGTCCGGCGCGCGTCCGCCGGGGCATAGGATCGCGCCACCGCGGGTCCGCCGCGGTGCGACGACGGAAGGAACGGCATGGGCGTCCTCGACGGCAAGGTGGCGATCGTCACGGGCTCGGCCCGCGGGATCGGGCGAGCGACCGCGGAGCTCCTCGTGGGCCACGGCGCCCGGGTCGTGGTCAACGACCTCGACCGCGACGCGGCCCAGGAGGCGGCCGACGACATCGGCGGCGAGACGACGATCTTCGCCGGCGACCTCACGAAGGACGGGGCGCCGGACGCCCTCGTGGCCCACGCGATCGACACGTGGGGGCAGCTCGACGTCGTCGTGAACAACGCCGGCTACACGCTCGACGCCGCCGCGCACCGGATCAGCGACGACTGGTGGCAGCGGATGCTCGACATCCACGTCACCGTGCCGTTCCGCGTCCTGCGCGCCGCCGCCCCGCACCTGCGCGAGCCGGCCAAGCGCGAGCGGGCCGAGGGGCTCGAGGTGTTCCGCAAGGTCGTGAACGTCAGCTCGATGTCCGGGACCATGGGCAACGCCGGCCAGGCGAACTACGCGGCCGGCAAGGCCGCCGTCGTCGGCCTGACGAAGACGCTGGCCAAGGAGTGGGGCCAGTTCAAGGTGAACGTCAACGCCGTCGCCTTCGGCTGGATCGAGACCCGGCTGACGGCCGCCAAGGACGCGACCAACGTCACCGAGATCGACGGCCAGCAGGTCCAGCTCGGGATCCCCGAGGAGTTGCGCGAGGCCGCACCGCTGCTCGTGCCGCTCGGCCGCCCGGGCACGCCGGAGGAGGCCGCCGGCGCGATCTTCTTCCTCTGCTCGCCGTGGTCGAACTACGTCCACGGCCAGACCCTGCACGTCACCGGCGGTCAGCTCGGGGGCATGTCCGGCTGACGGACCCCGCGGATCAGCCCGGCGTCGCGCCGCCCGAGGCCGGCGCCGCCTCGACGGCGCCGGGGGACGCACCGCCGGAGTCCGTCGACGGGCCGCCCGGGGCGTCGGCGACCGGCCGCGTCGACGCGGCGGCGGCCGCGAGCGTGCTGCGACGCCCGGGCCGGTCGACCCGCAGCGCGTACGGGATCGCGCCGCCACCGTCGCACGCGCGACCGGCGGCGCAGCGCAGGGCGATCACGAGCCGGCCCCGCGGGACCCGGACGCGCACCGCCGTCTCGCGCCCGTCGCCGACGGTCCGCCACCGCAGCGGCGCCGCGCCGGTGGCGGTCGCCACGCCGAGGCCCAGCGCGCGATGGTCGACCTCGCCCCGGTGCCGCAGGCGGACGGTGACGGTCGTGCCCCGCCGGACCCGCACGACGAGGACGTCGACGTCGCGGTGCTCGGCCGGGCCGAGCACGACCTGCCCGGCGAGCGTCCGGTCGACGGCGAGCCGCTCGGCGGTGGCCGGCGTCTCGTTGCCGCGGTCGCGCTCCAGCAGGTCGACGCCCGCCGTCGAGGCGCCCGCGCCGACCGGCACGGTGAGGCCGAGGAGCACGGAGACGAGGGCGGTGCGGCGCAGCATGCCGGCAGCGTCCCCGGACCCCGCGGCGGGCGCCGTGACCGCCACCGGGGCTCGGGTGGGGCATCCGTCACGCCCACGGGCGGGCCCGTGTCGGCCGTCGGGGTCGCGGCCGTCCGGGGAGCGGCGGGAGAGGTCGGCCATGTCGCGGGAGTTCGCCGCCGCGGCGCTCCGCTCCTCGCCCGAGCGGGTGCACGAACGGCCGCTTGCAGCACGGGCGCGGCGTTGCAGGGCGCGCATCCGGCGCCGCGCCGTGCCCCGACGCTCGACGAC
>JALRCL010000670.1 GCA_023268575.1 Patulibacter sp. | reverse complement strand
GGGGCCCCCGCCTCCGCGGGCGAACCGGCGGCGGACGCGCCGTCCGCCGCCGACGGGAGGGCCTGGGGGCCGGCGAGCGGCTCGGGCGGCGACGGAGCGGGTGCCGGCGACGCCGGCGCGGTGCTCGCCGCGCCGAGCGTGGCGGCAGCCACCGCCGACACGGCTGCGGCGACCGGTGCGGCAGCCGCGGCCGGGGCCGTGGACGGTGGCGCGCCGGCGGCCGCGACCACCGTCGCGAGCGGGCCGGCGGACGACGCGGTCGCGAGGGCCGGGGACGCGGTGCGCTCCGCAGCGGCGGGCGACGGCGCGACGGGCGGGGCGGCGGGCGCGGTCGGGCCCGCGGCGCCGGTCGTCGACGCGCCCGCGGCCGGCTGCGGCGCGATCGGCGTGGACGCGGCCGCGTGCCCGTCGCCCGCCCCGCCGGCGGCCACGCCCTCGCGGTCCGCCGTGCTCCGACCGATCGCGGCCTCGCCGGCGACGACGTGGTCGGCGCCGGAGCCGGCCCCGTCGGCGGCCGTGCGGTCGGTGGCGGCGCGCTCGCCCGCGTCGCCGCGGTCGGTCGATGCGGAGTCGCGATCGGCCGCTGCGCGGGTCCGTGCGTCGTGGTCGGTGGCCGACGCGCGGTCCGCGGCCGGGTGGTCGGTCGCCGACGCGCGTTCCGCGGCGGCGCGGCCGCTCGACGGGCTGCGGTCGGCGGATCCACTGCGGTCGGCGGACGCGCGGCGCGCGGCGGGCGTGGCCCGGCCGGGGGCGTCGTCGCGCAGCGCCGCGCCGAGCACGCGGTCGAACGCGCCCCCGGCGGGCGCGGCGTCGCGCGGAGCGGGCCGGGGCGGCGAGGCCGGGCGCCCGGTCGCGGGCAGGACGCTCGTCATCGGCCGGCCTTCCCGAGGATCGTGGAGACGTAGTGCTGGGTCTCGCCGTAGGGCGGGACGCCGCCGTAGCGCTGCACCGCGCCGGGCCCGGCGTTGTACGCGGCGAGCGCCTTGGCGTAGTCGCCGCCGAAAGCGTCGAGCTGCTGGCGCAGGTAGCGCGCGCCGCCGTCGATCGCCTGCGCCGGATCGGTCGGATCGGTGACGCCCAGCGACGCGGCGGTGCCGGGCATGAGCTGCGTCAGGCCCCGCGCGCCGCCGGGGCTCGTGGCGTTCGGGTCGAACCCCGACTCCTGGCGGACGAGCTCCGTGAGGACCCGCTCGTCGAGGCCGTGCCGCTGCGCCGCCTCGGCGATCATCGGCCCGTAGGGCCCGGCGTCGGCGCTCGCGCCGTCGACGGTGGCCGGCGCCGCGGTCGTTCCCGCCGCCTGCAGCGCGGCGGCGAAGCTCGTGCCGGCCTCCGCGGTGGCGGGCGCGCCGAGGTCGACCGTCGCGCGCCCCGGGGCGACGACCTGCTGGAGGCGCGCCTGGAGGCCCTGGAGCTCCGCGACCCGGGCGTCGATCGCCGCGATCGCGCTCACGCCGCGCTCCGGCGGTGGAGGGCGAGGGCGATCTCGTCGAGTTGGTGCTGCTCGACCCGGCGCTCGCGGGCCTCGTGGTCGGCGAGGCGTCGTTCCCGCAGCCGGTCGAGCGCTTGTCGGTCGCGGGCCGCGTCGGCCAGCAGCGTCCGCCGCGCGTGCGACTCCTGGACCTGGCGCTCGAGCTCGAGCTCCTGGCGGGACGCGTCGTCGGCGGTGCGCCACAGAAAGACCTCGCCGGCGCGGAGCTCCGCGCCGCTCAGGGCCTGGCCGGGCCGGCGCCGGTGCTGACCGCGCGCCGCGTGCTCACGAGCGACCGCCGCCTCGTGGCGGCGGCGCGCGTCGCCCTCGCGACGCAGGGCGTCGGCCAGGTCGGCCTTCGCGTCGTCCTCGGCGCGTTGACGGACGCGACGGACGGGTTCCAGCCGGAAGCGGAAGCTGGCGCTCACGGCCCGGTCGTCGGCCGGGTCCCGGACCCCGCGCAGCCGGCTGGACGATCCGCCGAGCCGGGCCGCCCGGACGGTCCGCGCCCCGCGCCCGGGAGGCGACCGCCCTCAGGCGCCGAACTGCTGCAACAGGGCGACGACCGCGTCCTTGCCGAGCTGGTTGGCCGCCAGCGGGCTGTCACCGGTCAGGAGGTTGCCGTCGCGCGTGGTCGCACCGGTCATCTCGTCGTTGTCGACGATGATCCCGGCGGCCCGCAGGCGCTCGCCGAGCGCCCACGGCATGGGCCCGGGCAGGTAGCCGATCTCGACGTTGGCTCCGGCGTCCAGGGCGTCCGGGAACGCCACGATCCTCGAGCCCGCGAACGGGTTGGCGTCCCGGCCGATCCCGGCGGCCAGGAGCGCAGCGGGCCCGTGGCAGAGCGTGATGATCAGGCGGTCCTGCTCCAGGAACCAGTCGAGCGCGCGCTGGACGTCGCGGCTGGTGGGAATGCCGTTCATCGCGCCGTGCCCGCCGGGGACGAAGACGGCGGCGTAGTCGTCGAGCCCGTCGGCGATGACGTCGGCGAGCGTCCGCGGAGCGCGGAAGGCCTCGCGCACGCTCCGCCAGGCGTCCGCCACGGCGTCGTCGTCCTGGGGGAACGCCCACCACTCGAGCTTGCCGGGTCCGCCGCTGACGGTCGCGACGTCGACGCCGTAGCCGGCCTGCGCGATGTGGTGGATCGGCAGCAGGGTCTCGACGGGGTGGTTGCCGGTGGAGAAGAACGTGTCGTTCTCCATCCGCATGTA
>JALRCL010000660.1 GCA_023268575.1 Patulibacter sp. | reverse complement strand
TTTGGTCACCGCAGTCGGTTCGGGTCAGTCGACCCTGAAAGTACGAAAGGTATTTCTTCGCCAAACGAACCGCGTCGGCGTCGTCGGTGGCCACCAGATCCACCACTCCGTTGGCCACTTGCACCTCGAGGGGCCCGATCTCCTCGGGCCGATGCACACCGAGACCTCCGCCTTCGATCATCGCGGGGCCGCCCATGCCGATCGTCGCGTCCTCCGTCGCGATCACGACGTCGCAGCACCCCAGGAGCGCGGCGTTGCCGGCGAAGCAGCGGCCCGACGCGATGCCCACGAGCGGCACCGTGCCGCTGAGGCGCGCCAGCAGCCCGAACGCCGGGACGTCGAGCGCGGCGACCGACTGCACGTCGACGTCGCCGGGACGACCGCCGCCGCCCTCGGCGAAGAGCACGACCGGCAGCCGCTTGCGCAGCGCGACCTCGAGGATCCGGTCCTTCTTGCGGTGGTTCGTCGCTCCCTGCGTCCCGGCGAGGACGGTCGCGTCGTAGGCGAGCACCGCGGTCCGGGCCCGGTCGGCGCCGACGAGCGCGCCGTTGACCTCCGCCAGGCCGCAGACGAGGCCGTCGGCGGGCGTGCGCTCGACGAGCTCCTCCAGCGAGCGGCGGGTGAGCTGCGCGGCAACCGCGAGCGGGCCGTACTCCACGAGCGTCCCGGGATCGCAGAGGTCGTCGAGGTTCTCGCGCGCGGTGCGCTGCCCCCGCGCGCGACGCCGCCGCACGGCATCGGGTCGCGCGTCGTCGCGCACGAGGCCATGGCGACGGTGGACCTCGGCGAGATCGGGGCGCACGGCGTCCGGGTCGGGGCCCGCCTCGGCGACGACCGTCGAGGCCGCGCCGTCGACGCCCCGCATCTCGGCGACGACCGTGCCCGCATCGACCCCGGCACCGACGGCGACCGGGACCGACAGGACGATCCCGTCGACCGGCGCGACGACCTCGAGCTCCGTCTTCATCGACTCGACGACGACGAGCTCCGCGCCGGCGGCGACGCGGTCGCCGGGACCAGCCGCGATCCGCACCACCGTCCCGGCGACCGGGGACGCCAGCCGCCGTCGCCCGTCGCTCATGCTCGCCGCTCCCGTCGCATGACGACCACGATCGCAGGCTCGTCGGCCCCGGCCGTCACCGGACGGCGACCGTGCGCCTCGCGGTCCGCCGCGCGCCGTCGCCGGACGCCCGCACGGTGACGGCCACGGCCCCGCTCGTGCCCGCGCGGCGGCGGACGACGAGCGACGCGGTGCGCGTCCGGCCCGGCGCCACGCGTCCCACGACGATCCGCGTGCGCGAGAGCCGGCCGCGCGCGCCGCCCGTCACGCGCAGCACCACCCGCCGCGCGACAGCGGCGCCGGCGTTGCGGACCGCGACGCGCAGGCGGCGGGCGCGGTCGGTCGATCGCCCGGCCACCCGCACGCGCAGGCGCAGGCGCGGAGCGGCGGCGGGCCCGGGCGGTGCGGCGGCCGCGGGCCCGTCCTGCCCGCCGACGATCGCCGGCGTGCCGTCCTTCGCCGTCGCGATCGGGAGGAAGCCCCAGTCGGTGGCCTGGCCGTCGTCGGTCACCTGCCCGGCGCATCCGGCGCGCAGGTCCTCGCAGCGGAACCGGCCACCGTCCGCGCGGCGCACGTCCAGGCGCGACGTGGACCAGTCGCTCAGGAGGTTGCCGCCCCCGGCGGGATCCAGGGACGCGTCGATGCGGTCGCGGCGCCAGCGGTCCGCGAGCAGGCGCCGGTCGGCGGTCGGGTCCCCCTTCACGTACTTGTCCAGCCAGGCGAGCGTGTACCAGGCGGCGAGATCGATGCCGCGCCGCGTCGCCCGGAACGCCTGCAGCGGGAGGTAGGAGAACTCGAAGTGCGTCCCGCCGCGGATGCCGATCGAGCCGGAGTCGATGCCGGCGGCGGAGTAGCGGCGCGAGACGGCGGCCTTCGCCGCCGGGTCCGCCGGTGGCCCCTGCAGGACCTCGAGGCCGAGGAACGAGTCGGCGACGATGCTCAGCGCGGGCACCCGGAGCGGCACCGGCCCGCCCTGCCCGCCCCGGGAGCAGGAGGCCGGCACCGAGGAGGGGTCGCAGAGGCGGTCCCAGGCGACGACGGCGTCGACCCGCGGATCCTGCTGCCCGATCCACGAGACGCCGGACGCGCCGTAGGAGTGCCCGGCGAGGCCGACGCGGTCGGGATCGACGAGACGCCAGAGCGGGTTGAACGCGCTCGAGCGCCCGGCGTCGGAGCGGGCGCGCTGCGTGTCGCAATGACGCGTGCCGCTCCGGCTGGGCCGGGGGCAGAACGGGACCGACGGCGTGGAGAGCGCGAAGTCCAGGGCGTCCTGAGTGCCGTCGTAGAAGGTGTTGCCGGCGACCTGCGGGTGCACGCCTTCGAGCGCGTCGGCGCCGGCGCCGAAGAGGTCGGACTGTCCCTGGCCCGCCGGGTCCGACGTCACGACGACGTAGCCGGCCTTCGCGAGCGTCTGCGCCGCCCACCAGTAGGGCTGCTCGGGTGCCTGGATCGACCCGCTCGTGATGACCACGAGCGGCCGGCGCGCCGGTCCGCTGCTCGTGGCCCAGACGTGGGCGGCGATCGTGCTGCCGTTGCGCGCGGTGAAGCGCACGGGCCGCGAGAGCCCGCGACCGCGCTCCTCGAACCCGTTCAGGCGCACGTCGCCGGCGCAGGCCGAGGCGCCCGTCGCGCAGATCCCGGCGAGGAAGAAGCGGTCCGGGTCGGTGGCCTGGGTGGCCAGGGCGGTCACGGCGTTGACGACCGACGTCGTCACGAGCGTCGAGGCGTAGCCCAGCGCGCTGTACTCCGCCGGGCGCTCGTCGCCCTTCGCCAGGAGCTGCTGGGGCGTCGACGGCGCGGCGCCGGCCGCCGACGCCGACGCGAGGCCCCAGAGCAGGAGGACCGCCGCGAGACCGGTGGCGTGCCGGCCTCGACGTCGGGGTTTCACGGGTGAACGCTCGACCACGGCCCGACCCTATCCGGGACCGACGCGCCGGCGGGAGCCGTGCCGGCGGCATCGGCGCCGGCCGCCGGGCCGGTCGCGACAGCGCGCGGTCAGCGGCCGGCGCGATCGACGGCCGCGCGCGCCGCCACCTCCGCCGGCACCGGGGCCGAGGGCGGGAAGACGATCGCCGTCTGGTCGTGGCGCAGCTCCGCGTAGAGCTCGGCCGGGGTGGGCGCGTCGTGACGGCGGAACGTCTCCTCCGGCGTGACGACCTCGTCGGTGCGCGGCCGCAGGCCCACGAGCACCGGTCCGGCGATCGGCACGGTCGACGGCGACAGGACCCCGAGGAGCCGCAGCTGGAGGCGCGGGAAGCGCGCGAGCAGCTTGAAGTGGGCGCGCATCACCGGCCGGACGAGCGCGTCGACGATCCGCGGCTGGCGCAGGTTGCCGAGCTCGCGCTGGTAGCGCGGCAGGGTCGAGATGACCGCCGCGCGCATGAGCCAGGCGAAGGCGGCCAGCGGCGGCTTGGCCGCCCGCGGCAGCGGCGGGTAGATGACCTCGGCGCGCATGAGGTGGTCCATCGCCTCCTGCGTCGCCTCCGAGGCCGCCATCCGCGGGCGCATGCGGTCGAAGTACTCGCGCACCTCGTCGCGGGAGCGCGGCACCGTGGCCGGGTCGATCGTCTGCGCCTTCGCGGCGGTCGCGCAGTCGGCCCAGTAGCGCGCCTCGTCCTCCGGCGAGAGCGGACCCGGCCCGAAGCGCTCGTAGCAGTAGAGGATCGAGTGCCAGGCGGTCAGGTGGATCCAGAGCTGCTGGTCCGGGTTGTTCGGGTCGGACACGAGGCCCGTCACCGGGTCCGGGGCGGCGACGCGGGCGTGGACCCGCATGAGCATCTCCGTCGCCTTCGCGACGGTCCGCGAGTCGGCGAAGAGGTACGTGGCGAAGTACCGCAGCGTGCGGTCGTAGCGGACGCGACCCTGCTGGTAGATCTTGCTGGAGACCTTCACCGGCGCGATGAGGAACGGATCGAGCTCCTCGACGACGACCGAGCGACTGAAGCCGACGGTCACCGACGTCGGGTACGCCCAGACGCGCCAGGTGACCGAGTCCGGGCCGAACCAGCCGTAGTCCTCCATCGGCTCCAGGTGCTTGGGGTTCGCCCGGCGCAGCAGGCCGCGCAGCCCGTGCTTCTCCGCGGGCGCGCCCGCCGGACGGGCGTCGCGGCCGGCGGCACGACGGCGGGTCCGACGTGCGGGGGCGACGTCGTCGGTCGGGGCGGGTGCCGGGGCGATGGCCATGGTTCCTCCTGGAGTGGGCTCGTCCGTGGCGGGCCACGGACGCGGTATGTACGCAAGCGTACATACGGAGGCGTAGCTTGGCTAGGGGGCTGCGAATCGCCTGCACATCGGGCACGCGGGCGCCGGTCGTCCCACCCACGCGGTCGGCGACCGCGACGCACGTCCGCGGGGCGTCCGGCGCGACGCGCGCCGCCGCGGCTCAGTCGACGAGGGTGCTCAGCAGGTCGCGCGCGAACCGCACGACGCGCTCGCCGTCGTACTCCTCGGGCCGCGCGATGAGCAGCCGGGCGCCCTCCTCGCACGCGGCGAGCAGCACGCGGGGGAGGAGGTCCGCATCGATCCGCCCGAGCGCCGGGCGCTCCCGAACGACCTGGGCGAGGAGCCCGCGGACGTGCTGCAGGACGAGCGCGCGCCCCGCGTCGACGGCGTCGCGGAGCTCGCGCGGCGTCTCGTCCGGCGGGACGAGG
>JALRCL010000610.1 GCA_023268575.1 Patulibacter sp. | reverse complement strand
TGCCCACGCGGGAAGCGACAATCGTCATGACCGGGCGCAGGCGCTTGCCGCCGGCAGAGATGAGGTGCGAGGCGATCTCGGTGAGGTACGCGTCCGGCGTGCGCACGGCGTCCAGCAGGGCCTGCTCCACGCGCTGCCGGTCGGCGTCCATGGTCTTCAGGCCGAGCAGCGGCGAGGTGGTCACAATCCACAGGTTAGGGCGCAAATCGCGGGCTCCGTCCGGGGTGACCCACGGCTCGTCCCGCCCAGAACCAGCGCTCCCCGCCGATACACTCCAGGCAAGTACCCACCGATTCCAAAGAGGGTGGTCCCTTTGTTCGAACGCTTCACTGACCGGGCCCGACGGGTGGTCGTCCTTGCCCAAGAAGAGGCACGGAAGCTGAACCACAGCTACATCGGCACGGAGCACATCCTGCTCGGCCTCATCAGCGAGGGCGAGGGCGTCGCCGCCGCCGTCGAGCAGAACGGCGCGGTCCGAGCGAGCGGCGGTCGCGCGTCGGGGACCTTCGACGTGCGGATCGACGGCAAGCCGGAGGAGACGACGATCGATCCGGACACCGGGAAGGTCGTCCCCGCCACCTGAGCGGCGCGCGCCGCACGGCGCGCCACCGAGCCTCCGACGGCCGCCCACCGGGCGGCCGTCGCGCGTTCCGGGGCCTGGCCACCGACGGCGTGGCCGCCCCGCGCGAACGGGGTGGCCACGCCGCGCGAACGGGCTGGCGGCGCCGCGCGAACGGGGTGACCGCGGGTGGCTGCGGGGTGGCCGCGCCCGGGCCGTCGCGAGGCCCCCGGAACGACGAAGCGCCGCCGGCTCGAGAGCCGGCGGCGCGCGTCACGGAGTCCGGTCGGCCGCCCCGGAGGGCGGCCGGTGGGGCGTCAGCCCCGGTCCGCCGTCCTCAGGACGGCAGGTCGTCCGGGGAGTGCGTCTGGAGCGTCTCGGAGCCGGACTCGCCGGTCCGGATCCGGTACGACTCCTCGATCGGCGCGACGAACACCTTGCCGTCGCCGACCGCACCGGTCCGGGCGTGCTTGAGGATCGTGTCCACGACCGTCTGCACGTCGGTGTCGTCCACGACCGTCTCGAGCTTCACCTTCGGCCGCAGGTAGTTCGTGATCTCAGCGCCGCGGTAGCGCTCCGTCACGCCCTTCTGGCGTCCCGAGCCCTTGACCTCGGAGATCGAGAGGCTCGGGAACCCGAGGCTCAGGAGCTCTCCGCGGATGGGCTCGAAGGCCTCGTGGCGGATGAACGCGATGACCATCTTCATGACTCAGGCTCCCGTCTTGATCGGCGCCGGGGAGTAGCCGACGAGCTCGGCCTCCGGGATGAACTGCTCCGGGTAGCCGTACATGCCGTGCTCCGAGATGTCCAGTCCGGCGATCTCCTCTTCCTCGCTGACGCGGAGGCCGACCGTCTTCTTGATGAGCCAGAAGACCGCGAACGAGGTGGCGAAGACCCACAGGAAGGTCACGATCACCACGACCGCCTGGACGGCGAGCTGATCGACGCCGCCACCGGTGAACAGGCCGCCGCTCGGGTCGCCGCCCAGCGCGTTGTAGGCCTGGAGCTTCGGATCGAGGAACAGGCCGACCGCGAGGGTGCCCCAGATGCCCGCCAGGCCGTGGGCCGAGGTGGCGCCGACCGGATCGTCGATGCCGATGCGGTCGATGAAGAGGACGCCGAAGACGACGATCAGGCCGCCGATGAAGCCGATGATCGGCGCCGCCCACATCGCGACGTAGCCGGCGGGGGCGGTGATCGCCACGAGACCGGCGATCGCGCCGTTGCCGAGCATGCCGACGTCGAAGGTCTTCGTCTTGACCCACATCGCGAGGCCGGCGCCGATGACGCCCGCCGCGGCGGAGAGGTTGGTCACGGCGATGACGTGGCCGAAGACGCCGCCGTCGGTGTTCAGCGTCGAGACGCCGTTGAAGCCGAACCAGCCGAGCCACAGGACGAGGACGCCGATGCCGAAGATCGGCATCGAGTGACCGGGGATCGCCCGCGGCTTGCCGTCGGGACCGTACTTGCCCCGGCGCGGCCCGAGCACGAGCGTCGCGGCGAGGGCGGCGGTCGCGCCGCAGAGGTGCACGACGCCGGAGCCGGCGAAGTCCAGCGCGCCCGCAGCGTCGCCGATCGTCAGGCCGTTGTCGCCGCCGAAGATGCCGACGCCCGACCACGTCGCGTGGGCGACGGGCGGGTAGATGATCGCGATGAAGACGAACGCGAAGATCGGGTAGGCGATGAACTTGATCCGCTCGAGCGTCGAGCCCCAGACGATCGCCAGCGAGACCGCCGCGAACGTGAACTGGAAGAAGAAGAACGGCCAGCCGCTCGCCTGCGGAACGCCCTCGCCGTCGAAGGTCAGCGAGTAGAAGAAGTCGCCGGAGCCGAGGATCTTGCCCCCGTCCGCGCCGAACGCGAAGTTGTAGCCCACGGCCCACCACACGACGGCGGCGACCGCGATGTTCACGATGATCTTCGCGACGCCGGAGCCGACGTTCTTGCCACGGGAGAACCCGAGCTCGAGGCCGAGGAAGCCGACCTGCATGAAGAACACGAGCGCGGCGCCGAGGATGAGCCAGAGGTAGTTCAGCTCGTTGACGAGGCTGAGGAGGTCCGTCGGGACCTTCCCCGCATCGGCGCCGGTGTAGCCGTTGTCGGGCGGGTACAGCGCCCACGATGCAGCTGGCATCGCGATGAGCGACGTGATGATCGTGGTCAGCGCCGCGAAGCCGAGGCGCTTGCGCGACGGCATCTTCCAGCCGGCGGGCGGTCGGACGCGCGATGCGCGCTCCTGGAGCGGGGCGCCCGGCGCGTCGGTCGCGCCGTGCCCCCGAAGGGTCCGTGACATCCGTGGTTCCTCCTTGATCGGACGAGACGGAAGGTTCGTGAGCAGGAGTGGCGACGCGCCTGTCCGGTTGGCGAAAGACCGGATGTGCAGATGCTCCACATGGTGGGGCCCCCTCCGTGCCGGCGACCGCGGCGCCGGGACGTTTGGACATCGGGATAAGGTCCGTGTCGTCCGGGCCGACCTACGCTCGCCGCCGGTTCGCTTCCCGCGGGCGCGTCTTCCTGCGTCTCGATCCCGGACCGGCCACCGAACCCGAGGAGCATCAGCACCCCATGACCCAGTCTCGCCAGAGGAACGTCTCCGCCGCGCGGTGGACCGCTGACGACGTCGCGTTCGGCGCCGACGATCTGACGCGCCCGCAGAACGTGGTGTTCGGCACGAACGTGTTCAGTCCGGCCGTCCAGCGCCAGCGTCTCCCGAAGGACGTCTACAAGCGCCTGCAGCGCACGCTCGAGCGCGGCGAGGCGCTGGACGTGAGCCTCGCCGACGCGGTCGCCTCCGCGATGAAGGACTGGGCCCTGGAGAAGGGCGCCACCCACTACACCCACTGGTTCCAGCCGCTGACCGGCCGCACGGCGGAGAAGCACGACAGCTTCTTCCGCCCGACCGGCGACGGCAACGCGCTGGCCGAGTTCTCGGGCAAGGAGCTCATCCAGGGCGAGCCCGACGCCTCCTCGTTCCCCAGCGGCGGCATCCGGGCGACGAACGAGGCCCGCGGCTACACCGCCTGGGACCCGACGTCGCCGGCGTTCATCCTCGAGAACCCGAACGGCGCGCTGCTCTGCATCCCGACGGCGTTCACCTCGTGGACGGGCGAGGCGCTGGACTCGAAGATCCCGCTCCTGCGCTCGATGGACGCGCTGAGCAAGTCCGCGATCGCCGCCCTGCGGGTCCTCGGCGACGACGCCCCGCAGCGCGTCTTCACCTCGATCGGGCCGGAGCAGGAGTACTTCCTCGTCGACGAGCAGTACTACTACGAGCGCCCGGACCTGCGGACCACCGGCCGGACCCTCTTCGGCGCGAAGCCCCCGAAGGGTCACGAGCTGGACGACCACTACTTCGGCGCGATCCCCGAGCGCGTCCTGGCGTACATGCTCGACGTCGAGCGCGAGCTCGCGAAGCTCGGCGTGCCGATCGTGACGCGCCACAACGAGGTCGCGCCGGGCCAGTACGAGATCGCCCCGCTGTACGAGGGCTCGAACATGGCCGCCGACCACCAGCATCTCGTGATGCAGGTGCTGGAGGCCACGGCCCCGCACTACGGGCTCGTCTGCCTCCTGCACGAGAAGCCGTTCGCGAACGTCAACGGCTCGGGCAAGCACAACAACTGGTCGATGACGACCGACCTCGGCGGGAACCTCATCGATCCGGGCGACACGCCCTACTCGAACCTCATCTTCCTGTTCTTCACGACGGCGGTCGTGCGGGCGGTCGACAAGTACGCGGGCCTCCTGCGCGCCACGGTCGCCAACATCGGCCAGGACCACCGCCTCGGCGCGAACGAGGCACCGCCGGCGATCATCTCGATCTTCCTCGGCAGCGAGCTCGAGGGCGTCTTCGACGCGATCGTCCAGGGCGACGGCGACCCGTCGGCCCCCGGCTCGTTCCTCGGCCTCGGCACGCCGGTCCTGCCGCCGCTGCCGCGCCACGGCGGCGACCGCAACCGGACCTCGCCGTTCGCGTTCACCGGCAACAAGTTCGAGTTCCGCGCCCTCGGCTCCTCGCAGTCGCTGGGCCTGACGAACACCGTCCTGAACACGATCGCCGCCGAGTCGATCGACTACCTCGCGGGCCTCCTGAGCGAGAAGCTCGAGGCCGGCACGGAGCTCGCCGCCGCGGTGACCGAGCTCGTGCGCGAGGAGTACGCGAAGCACAGCCGCGTCGTGTTCGGCGGCGACGGCTACTCCGACGAGTGGCAGGAGGAGGCGGCCCGGCGCGGCCTGCTGAACCTCCGCACGACGCCGGACGCGCTGCCGCAGATCGTCACGCCCGAGGCGATCGCGCTGTTCGAGAAGTACAACGTGCTCAACGAGCGCGAGACGGAGGCCCGCTACGAGATCCTCCTCGAGCAGTACGGCGTGAAGGTCAACATCGAGGCCGAGACGGCCGCGACGATGGCCCGGACGCTCATCTTCCCGGCCGCCACGCAGCACCTCACCGAGCTGCAGGTCGCCGGCCTCGACGGCCCCGCCGCCGAGACGAAGGCCCTCACCGAGGAGCTCTACGCGAAGATCGTGAAGCTCGAGGAGCTCAACGCGAAGGAGGGCGAGTTCACCGACCCCGAGTTCGTCGCCTACCTCCGCGACGAGGTCCTCGTCGCGATGGACGAGCTCCGCGTCGTCGCCGACAAGCTCGAGAAGATCGTCAGCGACCGCATCTGGCCGCTCCCGCAGTACCAGGAGATGCTCTTCATCAAGTAGCGTCTCGTCGAGACTGAGCTGTAGGCGAAACCCCTGCTTTTGGCGGGGGTTTCGTCGTTCTGGGTCGGTGCCGAAGCGCGTTTCGGCAGCACGGCGGTCCGCGCGAGCGCCCCCCTCTCCCGTTTCCCCTTAGGGGGTGGAGCTCGAACCAGCTACGCCCCATGTACGACTATCCGCGTCCGTCAGCTTCGACAGCCGCCGGTGGTCATCGGTTGCCAGCCACCGAGGGGAGGCCGTCCCGCCAATCGTCGACGTGGACCCCCCGAAGCGCGATTCGGCACGGGCTTTCGCCTCGCCCTCCGTCGCAAACGACGCGCCCTCGTTGCAGTCGCCGAGCGTGCAGTCCAAGAACTCGAGACGGTTCTCGAGACACCCGACGGGAAATCCCAGCGTGGCTGGACAACCCACACAATCTCGTCGGGCACCGCCCAACCGACATCGCCGACGACGGCGCGTAGTAGGGGCGCGTATTTGGCGTCCGCGCTTGCCCTGTCCATCGTCAAGGCAACGCTCGACTACCCCGACGCAGGCCCAAGTTCGATCGGCTTGTAGGCCAACGCGATATCAACGACCTCATCAGCCGTCAGCTCACGCCCTTTGCCACGCGGATGACGAGCCGGCCAAAAGATGAGGTCTGAAACCTGCGGATCGACAACGCTGCGCTCCAACTCCAGCAGCAACGCGTCGCCCTCTGCCTCGGACTGGTACTCAGCGTCCATGATGCGCTGCACCAACCGAACGAGCGCCACGCGATCCTGCCCTGCTCGATCCGACATCGTGCGAGTATCGCGCTCATGGCCGAGGTGTTCGACGGCGACCGGTTCGAGATACACGGCGGACGCGACACGTACGGCGAGCGGCAGGAGCCTCGGCTGATCATCAAGTAGCGCGACGCCGTACCCGCCGCGTCCCCGAAGGGCCCGCTCCGGCGGGCCCTTCGTCGTTCCCTGCCACCGGCCGGCGCCTCAGAGGTCGACGACCTCGAGGTCGGGGATCCGGGCGGCGAGGGCCTCGGTGACGACTCGGCGGTGGCAGACGGCCGGGTCGTGCTCGAGGCAGAGCAGCGCGGTGCGCGGGCCCGGCGGGTCGGCCTGGAGCTCGTCGGCGAGGGCGTCGATGGCCTCCCCGGCGGTCTCCTCGAGGTGCTGCGCCATGCGGGCGCGCCCCTGGGCGATCCGGCCCTGCTGGAAGTCGATCCGGATGTCCGGCGGCGTGCCGAGGGCGCGTCGGTGCTCGTAGGCGATCCGCCGGTCGGCCAGGGCCTCCCCCAGCCGCGTCTTCGACAGGCCGGCCCGGCGGGACTGCGGGCGGAACCGCACGTCGAGCAGCCGCTCGATGCCGGCGTCGTCGAGCTCCTGCACGAGCTCGGGCGCCAGGAGCTTCTCGTAGCCGATGGTCCAGATCGTCGGCATCGACCGATCGTGACAGGCGCAGCACCCCTCGGTCGGGAGCTCGGCAAGCGCGACCTGCCGGCCCGCGCATCCGAGCGGCTCGTCGCCGCCGCGGAGTGGGGCGCGTTCGACCTGGACGAGCTCCCGCCGTTCCCGGAGCGCGAGCTCCTGCCCGCCGACGGGACGCTCCTCTTCTTCGCTGCGCTCGAGTCCCTCTGGGAGCCGACCGAGGCGGGCAACCATGCCGGCGGCGCGCTCCGCGTCTGGTACGTCGCGCCCGGCGCGCCGATGCGCAGCGCCACCCGGCCGCGGCCGACGCGCCGGGCGACTCCGCGACCGCCTCGGTGCCGCGCTTCCCGCTCTCTTGGCGCCCCCGGCTGACTCTGCCGGACTCCTGGGTCGTGCGGGACGACCGCCGGTACCGGCTCAGCCGGGCGCAGAGCCGGCGCTACGAGCGGGTCGCCACGCGCTGGGCCGATCGCTGGGACGTGCCGCGGGACGGCCGGGACGGCGGCCGCTCGGCCACCGCGATCCTCGGGATCCCGCAGACGGCGCAGGACGACCCTCGCGCTCCGGGGCAGGTGGCGATGCTCACGGTCGCGCCGTGGACGTTCGGCGGCGACTTCCACGACGGCGGCGACGTGGCGTTCGTCCTCTCGCGCGACGACCTCGCCGCGCGGCGCTGGGAGCGGATCGACGCGGTGCCGTCCAGCGGCTGACCTCGGCGGGCTCCGCACGAGGCCCGACGGGCACCGCCCTCGCGCGCCGCGCGTCGCCGGAGCCGTCAGGCGGCCTCGATCGGCACCGTCTCGTGGGCCTCGTCGAGCAGCGGTGCCCACGCCGGTCGCCACGCCGCGTCCCGGCGCTCGAGCTCGACGCGCAGCTCCTCCGGGCCCGGTCCCTGCTGCGGGTGGTCGGCGGGCCACCACGCCGGGATCCCGTCGAAGGCCCGATCGATCCGATCGCCGTCCGGCCCCACCGACACGCGCACGAACCACCACGAGCCGTGCGCGGCGTCGCGGTCGGCGTCGCGCAGCGCCCGGACCACGCGATCGCCGCCGCCGGCGCGCTCGAGCGGATGGGCGGGGTCTTCAGCGCTCGTCGACCACCCGTCGCTGCAGAGGACCAGCAGCACCCCGCGCTCGGCGCCGGCCGGCAGCCGGCCGCGCACGTGGTCCAGGAGGGCCTGCTCGGCTGCCGGCCGACCGCCGCGGCCGAGGAGACGCCCGAGCCGCCCCGGGATCGGCGTCGCCGGGCGTGGCCGCTCGGCCGCCTCGCGCATCGCTGCGTGGAGCAGGGCGGCGTGCGCGCGGGAGGAGCGCCGCCGGACCCGGCGCTGCGCCGGCGACGGTCGGGGCGCCCGCGACGGGCGCGGCGCACCGGGCGTGATCCCGCAGGCCCTCGCGACGGCGAGCGCCCCCTCGGCGTCGTCGGCGGTCCCCGGCAGCGCGTCCACGTGCTCGGGCGCCACCACGCCACCGGCCGCCGCCCCGAGCAACGCCCGGAGCCCGTCGTCCGGCTCGTCGCGGCCGGCCCCGAGGACGCTCCGCGCCGCGCGGATCGTCGCCTCGTCGGACGCCAGGTCCCGCAGGACCATCGCCGCGCC
Source organism: Patulibacter sp. (assembly GCA_023268575.1). GTDB lineage: Bacteria > Actinomycetota > Thermoleophilia > Solirubrobacterales > Solirubrobacteraceae > Patulibacter. The sequence continues at coordinate 4,873 of JALRCL010000610.1, read as the reverse complement.
GTCGGGCTCGTCGCGGCCCGCCGGGCGCCCGTCGAACCAGCGCTCGCCGTCCCACCAGTGGCAGAGCCCGAGCTCGTCGCGCTCCTGCCGCGGGACGAGCAGGTCCCACGGCAGCCACGCCGGACCGCCGGCGAGCAGGTCGATCGGCGGGTCGGCGTCGACGGTCTCGGAGTACTCGTGGTCGAACCCGGCGACCACGAGCCGACCTGCCGGCAGCGGGACGAGCAGCGCGTCGTTGCCTCCGCCGTCGTCATAGCGCACCCCGTCCTCGTCGACGGGCCACGCGTCGGCGATCCCGGCTGCGCGATGGACGACCGCCAGGGTCGACGCCCTCGCCCACAGCTCGTGCGGCGGCGGCAGCGGCTCGGTGCTCATCCCCCGTTCCTATCGGGCCGCCGCGCGGCACGCGCCGTGCCGCCCGGGCCGTGCCCCGCCCGGGCGCTCCCGCTCAAGCGCGTGCCGCGAGCCAGGCGTCGAAGTCCCGGCCGGCGATCACCGCGCCGGGTCCGGGCAGCAGGGCACCGTCGCGGATGGCGGCGTTCGTCGGCCCCGGCTCGACGACGATCGCGTCCCCCGCGAGCCGGCGGCTCATCTCCGGCAGACGCTCGCGGCGCGGGCCGCCGAGCTCGACGAGCGCCGGCGCGTCCTCCGTCGCCAGGCGCAGCACCTGCCGGGCGACCTCCTCCAGGTCGACGGGCTGGACCGGCATGTCGGGCACGACGGCACGCTGGCCGTCGCCCATCCAGTCGAGCATCTGCAGCGCGATCTCGTGGAACTGCGTCGCGCGCAGGATCCGCAGCCCCGGGGCGTGCTGCCGCGTGGCGACCTCGTGCTGGACCTTCGCGGCGTAGTAGGGGTTGTCCTCGGTCGCGAGGTCCACGCCGACGATCGAGACGAGCACCGTCCGGCGGACCCCGGCCTCCCGCGCCGCCGTCCCCAGCGTGCGCGCGACGTCGCGGAAGAAGGCCGTCGCCTCGGCCTCGTCGAGCGTCGGCGGGTTCGTCGCGTCGACGACGACCTCGACGCCGGACAGGTCGAGGCCCTCGCCCGTCGTCAGGTCGACGCCGCGACGGCGGGCGAGCTCCCGCACCTCGTGCCCCGCCTCGCGGAAGGTGGCGGTGATCCGGCGGCCGGCGTTCCCGGTGGCCCCTGCGACGGCGATCTGCATGACGACTCCTAAACTCGGATGATTGTTGTCCGAGTTTCTACCACAACTCGGACACCGTCTATCCTCGTTCTGCGATGAAGCTCTCCGGAGGCGTCGAATGGGGGCTGCACTGCTGCCTCTCGCTGAGCCAGGCCAGCGCGCCCGTGCCCGCCGCGCGGCTCGCCGAGCTGCACGGCGTCTCGCCGACCTACCTCGCCAAGCAGCTCCAGGCGCTGGCCCGCGCGGGGCTCGTGCGCTCGACGCAGGGGAAGGTCGGCGGCTACGAGCTGACGCGCGGCCCGGAGGCGATCTCGCTGCTCGACGTCGTCCGCGCGATCGACGGCGAGGCCCCGGCGTTCCGCTGCACCGAGATCCGCCAGCGCGGGCCGCTCGCCGCACCGCAGTCGGCCTGCGTCCGGCCGTGCGCGATCGCCCGTGCGATGCTCGCCGCCGAGGAGGCCTGGCGCGCGGCGCTGGCCGACGTCTCGATCGCCGACCTCGCGCAGGACGTCCAGGGCGACACCGACGGCACCGCGATGCCGCGCCTGCAGGCGTGGCTCACGGCTACCCGCTGAGCCCGGAACGCCGAGGTCGGCGGCCCGAGGCACGGCGGAGCGCCGCTCAGCAGCGACGGGCGGTGCAGCGACGCACGGTGGCGTTGCCGCGCCGGTCCACCGCGGTGACCCGCAGCCGCGGCAGCTGGGCGCGCCGCAGGACGAAGGCGCGACGGTAGCGACGCTGCGCGCCGCGACCGATCCGGTAGGAGATCCGCGCCACGCCGGCCGCGTCGCTCGCGCGCAGGACGACGCGCACCCGGCCGCGGGAAAGGCGCCGCAGCGTCGCGCGCAGGACCGGTCCGCGCCGGTCGACCGCCGGAGTCGCCGGGCGATTCGTCGTGCCGCCCGACACGGACGCGCCGGCACCGGCACCCGTGCCGGCGCTTCCCGCTCCTCCGCCGCTCCCGCCGCCACCGGACTGCTCAGGGCCGGGCGACCCGCCACCAGGCGCCGCGTCGCCGGTCGACCCGTCGCCGACCGGCGACGCCGCTGCGCTGCCCGGTCGCTCGGCGGTCCCGGTTCGCAGGTCGAGCACCGTCGGCGCGGTCGCCTCGCCGCTGAGGAGCGTCCGCGGACCGCCGTCCTCGGCCGGCGCCTCGGGATCCTCGGGCGCGGTGCCGTCGCTGCGCAGCTCGCGCACGACCATCTGCACGGTCCGGCCGTCCTCCGGGGTCACGCGCAGCCGCAGCGGGTCCGTCGTGCGGACGATCAGCAGGCGCCGCTCGCCGAGGTCCAGCGCGTGCACGAGACCGGCCTCGGCCGCCTCCTCGGGGGTCAGCGCCACCCCGTCGGCGGCGTTGCGCGGACGGCCCGCGCGTGCCTTCGTCGCCGGGTCCGCGGCACGCCGCGACGCGCCGCGCCGATCGATCCCGTCGACGAGCTCGAGCACCAGCGTCCGCGACGACCGACAGCGGGCCTCGGCGATCTCCTCGCCGTCGAGCACCCACGGACGCAGCGCCGAGGCGAGCAGGTCGCTGGACATCTGCATCGAGTGCACGACCCCGAGGCAGACCTCGCGCAGCTGCGCGTCCTCGTGGAGGCCCGGCAACGCCTGCGGGCCCCCGACCGGCCGGGTCCCCAGGGACGCGGAGTGCAGCGGGACCGTCGCGTCGCCGGGGCCAAGCCGGAGCACCATCTCGGTGCTCGTCGCGCTCCGGCGCTTCACCGACAGCTCCGTGATCGTCGGCTGGCCACCGTCCGCGAGCACCCGCCACGGCAGGTCCCCGACGTCCAGCGCGTCGAGCTCGGCGTGCCGCGCACGCGCACGCGCCCACAGCGCCGAGACCGCACCGCCCTCGTCGATGAGCCTCGCCGTGCCCGCGTCGTCGAGATACCCCCGCGGGCGCTTGTCGCGATCCCAGAGGAACGGCCCGTAGCTGGCCGATGGCCAGAGCATGTACAGGCCCGTCGCCGTCCGCGCGAACTGCCGGAACCGCTCCGCCCCGCCGAAGAGGATCTCGAGCGCCGGGATCGCCGACGTCGGGTCGTCGATGCCGAGCATCGTCGGGTTGAACGCCTTCGGCGCGCCCCAGTACGGGGAACCAACGGTCGTCACGCGCGCGAGCTTCGCCCGACGGGCCGGATCGGCGGCGTAGTGCCGGGTCAGCAGGCCGCCGTAGGAGTGGGCCACGATCTGGACCCCGTCGGCGCCGGTCTCCTCGCGCACGCGATCGACCAGCGCATCCAGCCGCGCCAGCGACGCGCCGGTGTCGCGACGCCAGTCCCACGGGAACGCGTAGAAGCGCTCGGCACCGACCATGTCGCGCAGGCGCTGCAGGCCGCCGCCGTAGACGTCGCGCCCGAGCGGCCCGAGGCTGATCCGCTCCGCGACGCCGGACTGGCCCTCCGCGATCCGGTGCCCCTCGCCGTAGATCGGCTCGACGACGCCGGCCGTGGGGCACGCGCTGCTGGCGTTCGTCTCGCCGTCCTCCCGGAGGGTCATCCGCGCGACGTCGACCGACAGCGCCGGCCAGAGGCGCTCGCGACGACTCGCGGGGTCGCACCAGATCTCGCTGCCGAGGATGCCGGGGATGAAGATGACCGGGGGCGCGCACCCGCCGCTGGCGATGTCGACGCCGGCGTCCAGCTCGCTGCCGTCGACGTCGTCCTGCGCCGCGCAGAGGTCGTGCGTATCGGCCACGCCGTCGCGGAGCAGGACGGCGTCGCGGCCGTCCCCGCCGATGGCGAGGTCCGCGCCCGCGCCACCGTGCAGGACGTCGTCGCCGCCGCGGCCGTCGAGCTCGTCGGGGCCGCCCTCGGTGCGCAGCGCGGCCCGCCACTCGTCGAGCAGCGCGTCGAACAGGGCCCGGTCGGCGTCCGGGGCACCGTCGACCGCGCGGAAGACGGGCGTGACGCCGAGGGTTCGTGGATCGCCGTCGATCCGCTCATCGGCGCTCGTGCCGGTCAGCACGTCGCCCTGGCGGCTGCCCTCGAGCGCCTCGATCCCCTCGGGCGGGCCGTCGACCTCGCCGACGCCGCGCCACGTGGCGGGGTCCGCCTCGAGGTCGACCTCGACGCCGCGCGTCCGCTGCTCCTCGACGAGGGCGTGGCCACGGAAGCTCAGCGTGTCGTGGCCGCTGCCGCCGTCGACGTCGTCGCGGCCCGCTCCGGTGACCAGCAGGTCGTCGCCGGCGCCGCCGTCCAGTTCGACCGGGGCGCTGGAGGCCGCCTGCGCCAGGCCCGTGGGAACGGCCGGGCAGTCCCACGCGCGCCACGAGTAGAGCGCGCGGGCGATCGCCCCGTGGGCCACGAACGCCGGTGAGGCCTGCGACCGCTCGCACGCGTGCAGGACGTCGTCGCCGACGCCCCCGCGGAGCGCGATCCGGCCCGCGCGGCCCGCACGGGCCGCGACGAGCACGTCGTCGCCGCCGCGCCCCTCGACCACGACGCCCCCCGCGTCGGCAGCGGTCGAGGACGGCCAGCCGCCGGCGTCGATGACGTCCGGCCCCTCGGTCCCCACGACCGTCTGCTGCACGCCTGCGGGCGCCTGGGTCCGCAGGACCTCCACCGCGGTCAGCCCGGCGTCCCCGCCGTCGCCCTCGAGCTCGAGCCGCGAGCCCCAGCCGAGGAGGTCCGCGATGTCGTGTCCGTCGCCGCCGCGCAGGACCGGACGGTGCCCGCTCAGCGTGCCGTCGGTGCTGGTGAGCGAGAGCTCGTCGTCGCCGGTCCC
>JALRCL010000544.1 GCA_023268575.1 Patulibacter sp. | reverse complement strand
CGTGCTGGACCGGATCGCCGGCCGGATCCCCGCCGACGACCCGCCCTTCACCGCCGCCGGATGGGTGGCCGAGCTGTCGGCGGAGGACCGCCGCCGCCTCGTCGAGCAGTCGATCGCGGGGATGGCCGCCATCCACGCCGCCGACTGGCGCGCCATCGGCCTCGGCTCGCTGGAGACCACCCCCGGCGCGTCGCGGATCGACGAGCAGCTGCAGACGTGGCGCGCGTACTTCGACTGGGCCCGGGGCGAGGACGAGAACCCGGCCGTCGAGGCGGGCTTCGCGTGGCTGCGCGAGAACAAGCCGGCCGAGGAGGGCCCGTCGGTCCTGAACTGGGGCGACGCCCGTCCCGGCAACCAGATCTTCGGCGACGACCTGTCGGTGGCGGCGACGCTCGATTGGGAGATGGTCGACATCGGCACGGCCGAGATGGACCTCGCCTGGTGGATCTTCATCCTCCGCCACCACACCGAGGGGATCGGCGTGCCGATGCCCGAGGGCATCCCGGTGCGCGAGGAGCTCGTGGCGATCTACGAGCGCGCGAGCGGCACGACGGTGCGCGACCTCGACTACTACGAGGTGTTCGCGGCGGTCCGGCTCTCGGCGATCATGCACCGCGCCGGGCGGCTCATGGTCGAGGTCGGCTTCCTGCCCCCGGACGCGACGATGAAGCTCAACAACCCGGCGAGCCAGCTGCTGGCGAAGCTCATCGGGTTCGACGCCCCGACCGGCGAGGCGCAGAGCTTCATCGGCAACCGCGGCTGAGCCCGGAGCGGGCGGGGTCGGCGGTCGCTCAGCGGCGGCCGCCGGCCTCGCCGGCGTCGACGATCCGGCGGACGTCGTCGGCGGGCACGCCGAGGGCCAGCAGGCTCTGCTCGGCAAGCTCGCGCCCGGCCTCGGCGCCCAGGTCGCGTCCGTCGACGATCGCGCGCATCACCGCGAGCGCGCCCCCGGTGATCCACACGACGGTGACCTCCGGGGTCGCCACCGAGAACCGTCCCGCCGCGACGCCGCGGGCGACCGCGCGCCGAGCGAAGGGCTGCACGGCGGCGGCGAAGACGGCGTCGCTCGTGGAGAGGTTCACGAGCAGCCGCGCGAGCTCGCCGTCGTCGTAGGCGAGGTCGACGAAGCGACGGATCGCGGTGCAGACCACGACCGCGTCGTCGTGGGGCTCGGGCAGGTCGTCCCCGGCGACGGACGCGGCGAGCTCCTCGAGGGCCTCGCCGACGACCGCGGCGACGACGTCGTCCTTCGCCTCGAAGTGGTTGTAGAAGGAGCCGAGCGCCACGTCGGCCCGCTCCGTGATCTCGCTGATCCGCAGGCCGGAGACGCCCTTCTCGCCGATCAGCGCCCGGGTCGCCTCGAGCAGGCGCTCGCGGGTGCGGGCGCGTCGGCGCGCCACGCGGGTCGGCGGCGCGGCGTCGGGCGGGGCGGGTGGTTCGGGCACGTCGGAGATTCTTCCGGCTCGGGGTGTGACTGATGCTACATTCAGACCTGAACAGACGCTCAGTGTGGGCGGACTGTCCGGAACAGCGCGCCACGGCGCGCCCGTCCAGAGATCGGAACGCGATGTCCTCCTTCACCGGCCCTGCCCCCGCGATCGAGACGCCCGATGCGCCCGGTGGCGCGGATGGCCCCCGTCGGGCCGACGCCCTGGTGATCGGCGCCGGGCACAACGGCCTGACGACCGCGGCGTACCTCGCGAAGGCCGGCCTGGACGTGCAGGTGCTCGAGGCCTACCACGAGATCGGGGGGATGCTCACGGCCAACGCGATCTTCCCCCAGGCGCCGGAGCACCTGTTCAGCGAGGGCGGCATCCAGGCGTCGCTGTTCTACGGCACGACGATCAACGAGGACCTCGGGCTCGAGCGCCACGGGCTGCGGCGGCTGTACGCCGACCCGTTCCACGTCCACCTGGAGCCGGAGGGGCCGTCGCTGGCCTTCTGGCAGGACGCGGAGAAGACGGCGCAGGAGATCGGCCGGTTCTCGCGCAAGGACGGCGAGGCGTACCGCCGGTTCGCGCGGATGCTCGACGCCGGCGTCTCGCTCGTCTTCCCCTACCTCACCGGTCACCCGCTGCGGCCGCGTCCGAAGACGGTGCTGGAGGCGATCCCGACCGCGATCCGCCACCGCAAGGAGATCGCGCCGCTGGTGCGCTTCTTCACCGGTGCCCACGAGGACCTGATCCTCGAGTACTTCGAGCACCCGCTCGTGCGCGCGGCGATGGCGTCGATGCCGCCGTTCTGCTGGATGCGCCAGGACGGCACCGGGTGGGCGCTGATCTACCTCGGCATCTGCCACCGGACGGGATCGTGGCGGTTCGAGGGCGCCTCCGGGGCGCTGCCGCGCGCGCTGGCCTCCTCGCTGACCTCCAACGGGGGGCGGATCCGCACCTCCGCGGTCGTCGACTCGCTGATCGTGGAGCGCGGAGCGGTCGTGGGCGCCCGCCTCGCCGACGGCGACGAGTACCGCGCGGACGTCGTGATCGCGGCGTGCAGCCCGGTCGCGACGTTCAACCAGCTGCTGCCCGAAGGGGTCCTGGACGACCAGCTGCAGCGCCGCGTCGCGGGCATCCCCACCCAGAACACCGGCGCGGGGAACCTGAAGATCGACATGGCCCTGAAGGGCCGCATCACCCCGACGCGCCACAACGCGTGGCGCGAGGACGGCCTGGACCTCCGCGAGCCGATCGTCTCGTGGCACAGCTACGAGGACCACATCCAGGCGTGGGACGACGCGGTGGCGGGTCGCTGGCCCGAGCGGATCCCGTTCATCTCGATCGTCCCCACGGCGATCGACCCGAGCCAGGCGCCGGCCGGCCAGGACACGCTGTGGCTCTGGTCGGGGATCATCCCGTCGCGTCCGACGGTGCCGTGGCAGGAGGTCCGGGACGAGATCCAGCGCAAGGTCCTCGCCGACCTCGCCTCGGTCTACGACGGGATCGAGGACCTGCTCATCGACGTCCGCACGATGGGGCCGCCCGACCTCGAGGAGCGGTTCTTCGTGCCGGGCGGCAACGTGTACCACGTGGACCCGTTCATGATGCGGTTCGGCCCGTTCCGGCCCGCCCCCGGCTTCTCGTCCTACGACACGCCGATCCCCGGCCTCTACATCACCGGCGCGGGGACGCACCCGACCGGGGGCATCGCCGGCATCCCCGGGCAGCAGGCCGCGCTGCGCCTGCTGCGCAAGCGCGGCGTCATCGGGGCGCGTGCCGCCGCGCGCAAGGTGCTTGCCGCGACGCGCTAGAACAGCGACGATCATGGTCGCCGTGCCCCGCCGTGCCACTCCCGCTCAGCGCCGCGAGCAACGGCGCAGCGAGCTCGCCGGCCAGCTCGTCGGCCCGCTCGACGAGCTGCTGGGACGGACCCGGAGCCTCGAGGAGGTCGGCCTCGCCGACTGAACCTGCGGGATCAGCTGCACGAGTGGATGGCACAAAAGCTGCTTGGGCAGTTGGTTACACGCTCTCTGCTGGTCAAACAATTGGTGTTGTAGGTATTCAAGTAAATAGCGATGGCACATTAAGTATTGAAATCAATACTTCAATGACATCCGCTTCTCAGTTCACTGCGTTTACGTCAGCGAAACGTACATATCACCGCTAAATCTGAAGTCATTGCTAAAAATGAAGATTAATTAGTAGACCGCGGCAACGTCGACCA
>JALRCL010000522.1 GCA_023268575.1 Patulibacter sp. | reverse complement strand
GCGGCGATCCTCGCACCCCCGCCCCGGGTCCGCGATCCGGCGGACGGCAGAACCTCGTCTCCCGAACGGGAGCACCGCGATGCGGAGCGACCGCCCCGTGCCGGGGGCGGTCGCCGCGGGGCGCGACGGCCGACGCGCGAGCTGGGGCCCGCCCCCGGGAGCGGCAGCGGTCACGGCGGGACGCCTGCGCCCGGCCGAGCCGCTGCACGAGTCGTGACAGCCGACGCGCAGGCTGGGGCCCGCCCCCCTCTCAGATCAGTCGAAGACGACGACGGGCTTGATGACCCGGCCCTCGTGGGAGGCGGCGAACGCCTCGTTGATCTGCTCGAAGGGGAACGTCTCGATCAGGCGGTCGAAGGGGAACCGGCCCTCCCGGTGCATCCGGACCATCTCCGGGATGAACTCCTGGGGATCGGCGTCGCCCTCGATGACCCCCGAGAGCGTGCGACCGAGCATGAGGTGGCCCTGGTCGATCCGGATGTTGTTCTCCAGCCCCTGGAAGCCCACGGTCGCCGCGTGGCCCGGCGAGCGCAGCACCTCGAGGCACTGGCGCACGACCGTCTCGGTGCCGACGGTGTCGAACGAGAGGTCCAGTCCCGGCGCGGAGATCTGCATGATGTCCCAGACGAGGTCCTTCGTCGCCGTCGGGTCGAAGACGTGGGTCGCGCCGAGCTCCTGCGCGAGCTCGAGCCGGCTGGCCACCGTGTCGACGGCGACGATCGGGTCGCAGCCCACCGCCTTGGCCGCCATGAGCGCAGCCAGCCCGACGCCGCCGAGGCCGAAGATCGCGATCCCGTCGCCCTCGCGGGCGCGGAGGACCTTCAGGACCGTGCCGGCACCGGTCTGGATCCCGCAGCCGAGCGGGCCGAGCAGCTCGATCGGCACGTCGTCGGGGACCTTCACGGTGTTCGCGGCCTTCGCGATCGCGTGGCTGGCGAACGAGGACTGCTGGAACCAGCTGCCGTGGATCTCCTCCTCGCCCTTCTGGAGCGTCGTCGTCCCGTCCAGGCGCGTGCCGAAGTAGTTCAGCGGCGCGAAGAGCTCGCAGTACGCCGGCCGGCCCCCGGTGCAGATGTCGCACTCGCGACAGTGCCCGAAGCTCAGCACGACGTGGTCGCCGGGCGCGACGGTGGTGACGTCGGCGCCGACGGCCGAGACGACCCCCGCGCCCTCGTGGCCCAGGACCGTCGGCAGCGGCAGCGGCACCGTGCCGTCGATCGCGGTCGCGTCGGTGTGGCAGATCCCGGCGCCCTTGATCTCGACGAGGACCTCGTCGTCCTGCAGGTCGGTGAGCTCGATCTCCTCGATCGACAGCGGGGCGTCGATCTCGCGAAGCACGGCGGCGGTGGCCTTCACGCGGGGTTCTCCGGGTTCGGTGACACGTACGCGTCCGACGCTAGTCCGCGGTGCCCGGCGTCGTCCACCGCCCGTTCGGGAGAGCTTCGTCCACCGGGAAGGGGAGCGTTCTCGAACGGCCCGTCCGATCCGACCAGATCGGGAGAGACAGATCCCCCTCGCAGGCGATGCGCGCGCGAGGGCCGCGCGCCTAGCGTGGGACACGGAGGAGCGAGGCCTCGGGGCCTCCCGACCCGACGACCCGAATCCAGGAGCCAGAGATGCCCTTCTTCAACGACGCCGACGAGGCCTACATCTACCTCGGCGGGGTGTTCCGCAAGGCGAACGAGACCGAGGTCGGCCCGAAGCTCGCGGCGGCGGACATCGACCTGCAGGTCTACTACTCCGACCCGGAGGCGAAGGTCCTCATCAAGATGCACGGCGAGACGTTGGAGGTCGTCGACGGCGGCGAGAACGAGGACGCCGACGTGAAGCTCTACATGCCGGCCGACATCGGCGACAAGTTCTGGCGCGGCGAGTACAACCTGGCGGTCGGCCTCGCGAAGGGCAAGGTCAAGGCCAAGGGCCCGGTGAGCAAGATCCTGAAGCTCGTCCCG
>JALRCL010000438.1 GCA_023268575.1 Patulibacter sp. | reverse complement strand
CGCGACAGACGCCGCCGACGCCGTCGGCCCGGTCGAAGATCTGGACGTTGCGGAAGCCCGCCTGCGCGAGGCGGATCGCGACGCCGATGCCCCCGAAGCCGGCCCCGATGATCGCGATCGACGGGCGAGGGCCGGCGGTCGCGGGCGTCGGAGCGGCGGGAGCGGGGCTGGTCGTCGACATCGCGTCTCGCATGATGGGCCCACGCCGCGGCGCGGTCCTGTGGCCGGCGCACATCGACGGCCGTTCGCACGTCGGTCGCGCCACACCCCACCGGTGTCGGGGCAGCGCCCGCTACGGGGCGATCGCGTGCTGGATCGCGCCGAGGCCCTCGATCTCGACGCGGACGACCTGCCCCGGTTCGAGATAGCGCGGGGGCCGCAGGCCGTGCCCGACGCCCGCCGGGGTCCCCGTCAGGACGAGGTCGCCCGGGCGCAGCGTGATCGCGGCGCGCAGGTGGTCGACGATCCGCGGGACGCGGAAGACCATGTCGGCCGTCGAGGCGTCCTGGCGTGGCTCGCCGTCGACCCAGCTGCGGATCCGCAGGGCGTGCGGGTCGGGGACCTCGTCGACGGTCGTGATCCAGGGACCGAACGGGCACCAGCCGTCGCTGCCCTTCGCGCGCGTCCACTGCTCCTCGCTCGCCTGCAGGTCGCGCGCGGACACGTCGTCGGCGACCGCGTAGCCGGCGACGCCGACGGCGCCGTCGGCGAGGGTGCCCAGGACGACCGCGAGCTCCGCCTCGTAGTCCAGGCGGGCCGTGAGCCGCCCCCGCGAGACCGGGTCGTCGGGATGCCCGGCGGCCGTCGGCGGCATCGTGAAGACCAGCGGCTCGCCCGGCGGCTCGTTGCCGAGCTCGGCGGCGTGCGCCGCGTAGTTGCGTCCGACGCCGTAGAGCACCGGCGGCGCGTGCGGCATCCGCAGCTCGACCTCGGCGAGCGGGAACGCGGGGCCGGTCGCCGGCCGGCGATCGCCGCTGCGCAGACGATCCAGCACGCCCTCGCCGCCGTCAAAGGCCACGACCATCTCGTCCCGGATCTCGCCGCCGAGGACGGAGCCGGAGGGGTCGTCGCGTCGCCGGAAGCTCGCCAGGCGCATGCCCCGAGCGTACGCCGAAGCAGGCCGCGATCCACGTGGCGGTGGAGGTCGAGCGCGCGGTCTGCCAGCATCAGGGGCGTGCCGCGCTGGCTCTCCGGCCACCTCCTCGTCGCGTCGCCCACGATCGGCGACCCGAGCTTCACGCGCACGGTCGTGCTGCTCGTCGACCACGACGAGGAGGGAGCGCTCGGCGTCGTCCTGAACCGCCCGACCACGACGGCGGTCGAGGTCGCGGTGCCCGACCTCTCCGGGCTCTTCGCGCCGGAGGACGTCGTCCACGACGGCGGGCCCGTGCAGCCGGAGGCGCTCCTGACGGTCGCGGAGTTCCGCGACCCGGCGGACGCGGCGCTGCTCGTGCTCGGCCGCGTCGGCATGGTCCGGGGCGACGACGACGAGGCGCCGGACGTCGACCGGGCCCGCGCCTACGCCGGCTACGCGGGCTGGGCGCCGAACCAGCTCGAGGAGGAGCTGGGGCGCGGCGACTGGATCGCCCTGTCCGCCCGCCCCGACGACCTCTTCCTGCCCGAGGCCGAGGAGCTGTGGCACCGGGCGCTCGAGCGACTCGGCGGGCCGTTCGCCCGCCTCGCCCATCCGCCCGAGGACCCCTCCGTCAACTGACGGCGGGACCGGCGCCCGCGGCGCCGGGCTCCCCGGCGGGATCCTCGTCCTCGTCCGGGTCGTGGACCGCGCTGCCCTCGCTCACCGCGCGCGGCGCGGGGATCCGCGCGGCGAGCCCATCGCGCCGCTGCCGCAGGGGACCGGCGAGGGCCGCCAGCCGGGGTCGCCACTCCTCCGGCAGGTCGCGGTAGTCGTCGCGCAGCTCCTCCAGCACGCGGTCGGCGTCGTCCAGCGCGTCGCGGGCGGACGTCCAGGCCTGCTCCTCCGTCGCCTCCTCCCCGCGCGAGAGCGCGGCGGAGGCGTCGGCGAGGCGTTCGAGCGGCAGCCGCATGGCGCCAGCGTAGGCGTAGGGTGTCCGGCATGCCCGCCCGCCGCACCGCCGCCGCGCTCTCCGCGGCGCTCGCGATGACCCTCGCGGGCTGCGGCGACGACGCCGACCCGACCGCGTTCGCGGCCGCCACGGACCGGACGTGCCGCGACGTGGCCGCGGCGGTCACGACGCTGCGCGAGGAGCTCGTGCGTGGGGAGGGCGACTCCGTCAGCGCCGCGCTGCGCACCGCCGTGGACCGCTACGCGCAGCGGGTCGACCGGGCAGCGGCGACGCTCGCCGACGCCGCGGCGCCCGACGACGATCGCGACTTCCGCGACGCCGCCGTCAGCGCGCTGCGCGAGCACGCCTCGACGCTGCGCGACGCGGCCCGTCGGGCGGCCTCCGGAACGCTGCCTACGGCCCTCGCCCAGCAGCTCGAACGCACCGGGCCCGCCGCGCTGCCGGAGATCCCCGACGGGATCCTCGACGGCGCCCCGGCGTGCCGGGCCGCCCTTCGCTGACCCGGGGCGGTCGACCGCGGCGCCGCCCGGCGCGCCCGGAAGCCGCGCGACGGTACCCTGAGCGGCCGTGTCGCGGTCCCGCTCGACCCCGCTCCTGCGCGCCGGCCTCGCCCTGGCGGCGACGAGCTGCGCTCTGACCCTCGCCGCGTGCGGCGGCGCCGGGTACGGCGAGCCGGTCGCCGGCGGCGACGGCGCCGCCCCGGTCGCGGGGGCGACGGTCCCGCAGGACGGCGCGAGCGGCGACGCGACCGGCGGTCAGACCCGGACGACGACCCGCACGAGCTCCTCGCGCACGACGTCGGCGACGACCCGCTCCGCCCCGGCGGCCGGCGGCGGCAACAGCAGCGACGGCGGCGGCGGCTCCGCGGGCCGCACCGGCGGCGGCCCGACGATCGCGTCCTACTCGAGCGCCGTGAACGGCTTCTGCCAGCAGTTCACGAGCGCCGGGCAGGCCTACAACCAGGCGTTCCAGGAGCTCGCCTCCGGCGGGGACACGAGCTCCGCCGGTGCCCGCAAGCTCCTCGGGCAGGCGACCGTCGCGTTCAGCGACGGGCTGAAGAACGCCGCGTCGGCCCTGCGCAAGGGCACGCCCCCGGCCAGCCAGCGCGGCTTCCACACCCGGACCCTCGGGGCGCTGGACAGCATCACCTCCGCCATCGGCGGCTCGCGTTCGCAGCTGCTCGCCGGCGACACCGCCGCGCTCGGCCGCGTCGCCACGAAGGTCCAGGCCAGCGGCGCCTCCGGGGTGAAGGTCCCGTCGGCGATCGCCTCGCGAGCCCCGGCGTGCAAGGCGTTCGCCGGCTGACGCCCGGCGCGCGGTCGTCGCGGGGCGCCGGACGGCGCGCTGGGTCGGCCCGTACGATCCCGCGCATGCCCGCCGCCCCGCTCGGGCGCGCGCTGCGCGCCGGACTCCCGGTGCTCGCCGCCGTCGCCGTGCTCGCCGGGTGCGGCGGAGAGGACGACCGCTACGCCGACGCCTGGAACGCGAGCTGCCGTGCGCTGGACGACCACGCCCAGGAGCTCCAGCAGGCGCTCGTGAGCGCCGCCGACCAGACGCCGGACGCCGGTGACGTGGCCGCCCGTTCCGCGCTGCCCGCCGCGGTGGTCGGCCGCGAGGCCGGACCGGCCGCCGAGCGGTTCTCCCGCGCCGTGGCCGGCGAGTTGCGGGAGCTGCGTACAAACCTTTGTCGATTCCACTTGTAGCCATGCTTAATCCTTAAACTGTGTAATAGCGCTCTTTGCTAGAGCTTCTGAAATACCGAATATCCTCTGGCTCATCAAGTGGCAACCGGAGGAACCCACCTTGACGGAAACGCATTAAAGCAAGCGTTGTCGCGTCAACCAAGTCATCGTGCTCTCCAGATGGGAAAGCTGCAACTTCGTCCACTAACTCTTCCGCCCAGCGTGTCCGGGGCACCCAGACCTTGCCAGAGGCAATAATGTCTGAGACAGAGTTTAATCGTGCTATCTTGTCCTGTCCACGGCTAGGCGTGTACTCCTGCACAGGCACGCCCATCGAGCGTAACTCATATATAAGCGGAGCGCCACTGGCCTTTTTCTCAACAATCATCGAGTCAGGCTCCCATTGGTTGTACCAATTAAGCACATCACGCTTGAGTTCTACCCACTCAACCCGCTTTTTATAACTATCTAGCAGGATTAGGTTTGGCGTATTGTTGTCTTCTTCGTTGTACCAAACACCCCACGTTGTGCCTGCGGAATAGTCAGCCCGTTGGTTCTTCTCAAACGCCGTATCCCAACTCTGGAGTATGTAATCGCACGGGGGTGGGTCGTCCCCCTCCCACCATTGCCACCAATCGCGCTTAATAATGGCTGATTCGTTACCTACAGGGTTCTGCTGATACTGTGCTTGCCACTTAGAGTTAGGAAGTTCTTCCTGCAACGCTTCTAGTTCTTCCTTAGA
>JALRCL010000338.1 GCA_023268575.1 Patulibacter sp. | reverse complement strand
GCGGTGCTCCGGATCGGCCGTGGCCTCCTGGAACTCCAGGGCGATGACCGACGCGAGCGTCGAGCCCTGCGAGAAGATCGACTCGCCGACGCCGGACGTGGCGCCGCCGATGAGGATCGCGACGGCGATCGTCTCGCCGAGCGCCCGGCCGAGGCCGAGCATCGAGCCGCCGACGATGCCGGCGCGCGAGTACGGCAGGACGGCGGTGCGGATCATCTCCCAGCGGGTGGCGCCGAGGGCGAGGGCCGCTTCCTTGTGGTCCTGCGGGACCGTCGCCATCACCTCGCGCGAGATCGCGGAGACGATCGGGATGATCATGATCGCGAGGATCAGCCCGGTGACGAAGTAGTTCGCGGCCGAGACCTCCCCCCCGACGAACGGCAGGAACGAGAAGGTGTCGGAGAACCACTGCTCGGCCGGCTCGATCTTCGGTGCGAGGAAGAGGAAGCCCCAGAGGCCGTAGACGACCGACGGGACCGCGGCGAGGAGCTCGAGCAGGCCCGAGATCCAGCTGCGCCAGCGGGCCGGCGCGAGCTCGGTCACGAAGAGCGCCGTGGCGACCGCGACCGGGACGCCGATGATGAGCGCGATCGCCGACGTGATGAGCGTGCCGGCGACGAGGGCGCCGGCGCCGAAGGTCTCCTGCGAGGGGAGCCAGTCGACCTTGAAGATGAAGTCGGTGAAGCCGTAGGCCGAGAAGACCGGCTCGGACTCCGACGCGAGCTTGATGAGGAAGTACGCGAGCAGGACGAAGATCAGTCCTGCGAGGCCCGTCAGGGCGCGCTTGACCCACGGGTCCAGCCAGGAGCCCGTCTTCTGGCGTGCGAGCGTGGCGCGCAGGCGGCTGGAGGCGTCGGCGGGGGGAACGGTGGCGGATTCCATGGGCGGCGTGGGTCGAGAGGCGTCGGGCCGGGAGCGACGCCCCGGCCCCCGCGCGCCGGAGCGCGCGGGGGCCGCAGGACGTCACGTCGGGGCGATCAGCCCGCGATCGGCGCTCCGTTGCACTCGAGGGAGTCGACGGCGGCCTTCGACTTGGCGAGGACGCTGGCGGGCAGCGGCGCGTAGGCGAGCTGCTTGGCCTCCTCCTGGCCGTCCGTCAGGCCGTACGTGAGGAAGTTCTTCACGTCCTTGGCGACGGCCTCGCTCTTGCCGGCCTTGCAGAGGTCCTTCGGGACGATCACGAACGTCGCCGACGCGTCGGGGTACGTCTGGTCGCCCGGCGCGTTGCCGATCGCGAAGCGCAGGTCGGCGGGGACCTCGACGCCGTCACCGGCGGCGGAGACCGACTCGAGCGTCGGCTCGACGTAGTTGCCGGCCGAGTTCTTCAGGCTCGCGTAGCTGAAGTCGTTCTGCAGCGCGTACGCCTGCTCGACGTAGCCGATGCCGCCCTCGGTCTGCTTGACCGCGGCCGCGACGCCGTCGTTGCCCTTCGCGCCGGTGCCCGTCGGCCACTTGACCGACTTGTCGACGCCCGGGCCGTCCTCCCACTCCTTGGAGTACGCGCCGAGGTACGACAGGAACGCCTTCGTGGTGCCCGACTCGTCGGAGCGGTGCACGACCTTGATCGGCTCGTCCGGCAGCGGCACGCCGTCGTTCTGCCCGGCGATCGCCGGGTCGTTCCAGCGCTTGACCTTGCCGAGGTAGATGTCGGCGAGGGTCTCGCCGTCGAGCTTCAGGCCCGTCTCGACGCCCTTGACGTTGTAGGCGGCCACGACGGCGCCGAAGAACGTGGGGACGTGGACGACCTCGCCGGCCTTGCCCTTCTCGGCGGCGGCGAGCTCCTCGTCGTCCATGGCCGAGTCGGACCCGCCGAAGTCCAGCGTGCCGTCCGTGACGCCCGCGATGCCGGCGCCGGAGCCCGTGCCGGCGTAGTTGAACGTCAGGCCGCTGCTCTTGAGCTTCGCGCCCCACGTGTCGTAGACCGGCTTGGCGAAGGTCGAGCCTCCGGCGTTGACCGAGCCCGAGAAGCTCAGGTCGGCGGACGCCGTCGTGGACGCGCCGCCGGCGCCGGTCGACGCCGAGTCGTTGGAGTCGTCGTCGGAGCCGCACGCGGCGACTCCCAGGGCGAGGACGGCAGAGGCGCCGATCGCGGTGAACGTACGAATGCGCACGCTGTCTCCTTGGTGTTCTCGTTCGAGGGTTCGTGAACGGCGGCCAGCGTGTCAGTGCCTGACCACCATCCTGTTACTCGGGTGTGGACTCGATGTGAAAGCGCTGTGAACGACCCCCGGAACCGCCCGTGGACACGGGCTTGGAGGGTCCCGGCGCGCATTGCCGAACGGGCCGCTCAGACCGCCGGCTCGGGCGCGAAGCGGTACCCGAAGCCGACGTGGGTGTGGATGAACGTCCAGCCCGGCGAGGCGGCTTCGAGCTTCTGCCGCAGCTTGTGGACGTAGACGTCGATCGAGCGGTCGCCGCGCCGCAGCGAGCCGCCCCAGACGGTCGAGAAGAGCTCCTCGCGGGCGATCACGTGCCCCGCGCGCCGCGCCAGGGCGGTGAGGAGCGAGAACTCGCGGACGGACAGCGCCACCGCGCGGTCCCCCACGATCGCCATGCCCTCCCGGGGGCGGATCTCGACGTGCGCCACGCGGAGCGGCTGGTCGTCGGACGCCTCGGGCACGTGGGTCGCACGAGTGGCCGTCGTCATCGGTCAGGAGTGTCCGGGCACCCGCGCCGGGACGGGTTACCGGTCGGTGAACCACCTGTGAACCGCGCGTGAAACCGGACCCGACGCCCTGGGCGCGACGCGACGGGCGGGGTAGCGTCGCGCGGAGCGATGGTCCAGTTCCTCCGCGCGAGCACCGGCGACGGCGCCCTCTTCGACCTCCTCGAGGAGTACGGCCGCGCGATCCAGCGCGCCACCCTGCTCCTGCGGGACCTCGTCCGCGACTACCCCGAGGGCGCCGGCGAGCGCACGCAGGCGATGGTCGACTGCGAGCGGGAGGGCGACCGGATCGCCCACGACCTCATCCACCGGCTGAGCGAGCGACGCAACGCCGGCGGGCCGGACCGCCCGTTCGAGGTCGACGACGGGTTCCGGCTGGCGACGGCCCTCGACGACGTGATCGACGACGCCGAGGCGGTCGCCGACATGCTCGCCGTGTACCGCGTCGAGGCGACCACGGAGCAGGCCCAGCAGCTCGCCGAGATCCTCGTCGGCTGCGGCGAGCAGCTGGCCCTCGCCCTCGCCGCCCTGCGGCGCGACGGCGACCTCGCGCCGTACCTCGTCGAGATCCACCGGCTCGAGAACGACGGCGACCGGATCAGCCGCGACGCGATCGGCTCGCTGTTCGAGCTCGGCGTCGACCCGCTGTTCGTCATCCGGTGGAAGGACCTCTACGGCGCGCTCGAGGACACGATCGACGCCTGCGAGACCGTCGCGCACCACCTCGAGGGGATCACCCTCAAGCGGCGCTGAGGGGCGAGCGCCGGGCATCGTCGCCGCCGACCGGTACCGGCCAGCGACCCTCGGCGCCGTCGGCGAGGTCGCACGCGAGCGCCGACCAGCCGAAGCCGCGGGCCGCGTAGCCGCGGCCGTCGCGCGGGTCGTAGTACTCCCGCAGGCCCTCGCGGGCGACCGCGGCGACGAGCGAGGCGGCGATCGCGCGCGCCTCCTCCGCGTAGCCGAGCGCCGCCACCGACGGCAGGAGGAGCCACGAGACGTTGACCCACGACGGACCGCGCCAGGTGCGCCAGCGGTCGAACGCGGGGCGGTAGGACGGCTCGGCCTGCGACACCGACGGGATCCCCACGGCGGCGCGGAAGCGGCGGCGGTCCAGGAGCTGCTCCTCGACGACCCGTCGGCGGAGCGGCTCGGGCACTCCCGGCAGGACGAGCGGCGCGAGGCTCGACCACGTCGCGACCGGCACCGGGCGGCGACCCGGACCGGCGAGGTCGCGGAAGAGGCCGGCCGACTCGTCCCAGCAGCGCTCCACGAGGGCCCGCTCGCTGCGCGCCGCCAGCGTCGCCCACGTCCGGTCGCCGCTGAGCCGCGCCATCGCGTGCAGCGACAGGGCGTAGGCGGTCGTCGTCCACACGTCGGCGACGTGGTGCGGATGCCGGTCGGCGAGGCGGTGCGCGTCGTAGCCCGCGCGTCGCACGCGCTCGACGAGGCGGAAGTAGCCCGGGCCGTCGTGGACGAGCCCCCGGAACGGCCGGTCGTACTGCGGGCTGTCGTCGAGCCCGGACTCGTCGGGCAGGAGGATCGTCAGCAGTCCGTCGCCCGCGAGGTCGCGGTGACGCGCGAGCCAGTCGAGGTGCGCCGCCAGGGGCTCGAGCGCCTCGACGGCGAAGGCCGCGTCGCCGGTCGCGGTCGCCACGCGCTCCCACGCCATCGGCAGCAGCGGCGGGCCGATCGACGCCGTCGCCCGTCCGCCCCAGCGCTCGCGCGTGGCGTAGAACGGGGCGCGGCGCCACCCCGCCGGCTGGTCCCAGAAGGTCGTGTGCGGCAGGAAGCCCGAGAAGCCGGTGCCGCGGCGGCTGCCCGCCGGGACGGCGGGCGCGATCCGCGGATCGCCGCTGCGCAGCACGGTGCGCAGCTCCTCGCGCGCCCGGTCGGCGTCGAAGCGCGACCACGCGATCGCGGTGAAGCAGCTGTCCCAGTGCCACTGGTGGCGGTAGCGCGGCGTCGCCGGGCAGGTGTAGCCGTAGGGCACGCCGTCGCGCACGCCGCTGCGCCAGTTCGCGGCGAGGGCCTCGCGCGCGAGCCGGTCGACGGTTCGCGAACCGTCCGTCATGCCCCGACGAGCTCGCCGCCGGTGACCGCCGGTCGCCCCGCGTGGCGCCGCAGCAGGGCCTCCGCCGCCGCGACGCGCCGCGGGTGGTCGAGGTCCCGCGGGTGCAGCTCGATCCGCAACAGCGACGCGCGCCCGGCGAGGACCCGGCGGCGCAGCGGGCCCGCCGCCCGCGCCACCGGGTCGGTGCCTGCGAGGGCGAGCGCCGGCGCGTGCAGCGGGGCACCGGCCGGGGCATGGATCGCCCCCGACGTCGCCCACCAACCGAAGCGCTCGCGCAGCGCGGCGTGCAGCGGCGGCGTGTACGCGAAGCCCCGTGGCACGAAGCCCGCGGGCGCCAGGCCCGCCGCCCGGAGGATCCGCCGGCCCGCGTCGAGCGCCCTCGCGGTCTCCTCGGCGTCGAGCCCGTCGAACTCCCCGGGCCGCGCGTGACCGGTACGCGGAGCAGCGCGCCGCCGGCCCTCGCCCGGCCATCGGCCGCGACTCGGGCAGAACCCCTGCTGGACGATCTCGTCGCCGTCCGCGAGGCGGTCCGCGAGCCAGTCGCGCAGCGACGGGCTGCGGCGATCGAACGGGTGGAGGTCCGGAGCCGGCACGACGAGCAGCGCCACCCGCCGGACGCCGTGGTCGGCGAGCCACTCGCGCAGCAACGCGCAGCGCTCCCAGGTGGCGGGCTCGACCTCGTGGATCGAGACGGCGAGCAGCTGCGGCTCGCGATGCCGCGGTTCGCCCGACCCCGCCCGGCGCGCGCCGGTCTGCCTGGCCGGCCACGCGCCACGGGGCGCCCGCCCGCCCGCCGTGCCGTCGAGCCCGACGAGGAGGCTCACGCCCCGACGCTCCGCTCGAGCAGCGCGACGAGGTCCACGAGCTCCTCGTGGAAGAGGGTCGTCCAGCCGTGGCGCCACGCGATCCGCCGGCCGAGGGCCGGATCGCCGCCGTGGGCACGGGCGGCGTCGACCGCCCTGCGCAGCGCCGCGACGTCCCCCGCGGGGAACCGGTGCGCCAGCGACCCGATCCGCGCCGCCGACGGCGCGCCCGCGCAGCAGACCACGGGCGCCCCGGTCGCCGCCGCCTCGAGCCCGACGAGCCCGAAGGTCTCGTTCGGACCCGGCATGACGACGCACGCCGCCCGGGCGTAGCGCGCCGCGACGGCCGCGCGGTCGTCGACGTAGGGCTCGAGCGTCACGCGGTCAGCGAGCCCGCGTGCCGCGATCTCCGACGGCAGCGCGGTGCGCCACGGGCCGTCGCCGACGAGCCGCAGGCGCCAGTCCGCGCCGACGGCCGCGTCGAGCAGGTCGCCCACCCCCTTGGAGCGCGAGAGCCGGCCGACGTACAGGACCTCGTCGCCGCGGACGGCCTCCGACCGCGGCCGGAAGGCCGGATCGAGCCCGAGCCGCAGCGGCAGGTCGGCGCCCCGCCCGCTGTCGGGCCGCGGGTCGACGACCGACATCACCGCGTCCACCGGCCGGTAGGCGTGCCGGATCCAGGCGCGGAAGACCGGGGTCCAGAGCCGGTCGGGACCGGGCATCCCGGCCGCGTCCAGCGCCGCGGACCCGTGGTGCACCGCCACCACGAGGGCCCCGGAGTCGTGCGCGGCGGCGACCGCCTGCCGCGGCGTCCAGAACGGGTCGTGCAGCAGCACGACGTCCGGCCGCAGCGCGGCGATCGTGCGGCAGAGCCCCCGGCCGCCCGGCGGCAGCCGGTAGTCGTTGCGCGTCACGCGCACGCCCCGGATCCGGTGCATCCCGTCGTGGCGGCCGTCCTGCTCCCCGGGCACGATGACGTGGTGCTCGAACGCGCCGGTGACGGCCGCGTGGCGGCGCTTCGCGTCGAGGTAGCTCTTGATCCCCCCGGAGCGCTCGCCGTACCAGAGGGTCACGTCGACGATCCGCAGCCGGCGGCCGTGGCGCCGCGTGGGCTGCGGCCCTGCCTCGCCGACGAACGGGAGCGGTCCGGAGCCCTCCGCGACGGCGACGGACCCGACGGACCGCCGTGCGCGGCGGTCCGTCAGCGAGGCCGCCTCAGGCAACCCGGCGCTCCCCCGCCGGCCGGACGAGCTCGCGGGCGGCGGCGGCCTCGGCGTCGCGCCGGGCGTCGCGCAGCGTGCCGGCGGCCAGCGCGCGGCG
>JALRCL010000307.1 GCA_023268575.1 Patulibacter sp. | reverse complement strand
CGCCGGCTGCCGAGCTTCGGCAGGTAGAAGCCGATGTAGGCGTAGTCGATGGTGACCCAGCGCAGCGGCCGCTGCCAGGCCGGGCCCTCCATCGTGTAGTGGTCGGGGTCCGCGCCGTCGTCGTGGTTCGTGAAGCGGTGGTGCTGCATGTGGATGAAGCGCCAGACCGGGAAGGCGGCGTGCAGCGCGAAGAACGGCGTCGAGAGCCGACCCATGAGGTCGTTGAGCCACTTCACGCGGGAGGCGGAGTGGTGCCCGGCGTCGTGGGCGACGGTGAAGAGCAGGTACCCGGCGACCGCGTTGATCGGGATCGTCGCCCACCAAGCGAGGTCGCCGGTCGCGTAGAGCGTCGTGCTCGCGATCCAGACGGCCATCGAGACGACGAGCAGCACGAGGGTCGGCACCGCCACGACGGGCACGGGCTCCTCGGGGCTCGGGATGCGGCGGACGGTGACGGGGCTGTCGGCGGGAACGGTGGACATGGCGGTCGTGCCTCTCGGGTGACGAGGACGGTGTCGGTCGCACCGTAGCCCGGCGTGGACCGCCCGAGCGAGAGCCGATCAGCCCAGTCCGATGTGCGGTTCGCACACCGAGGGCCCGCTCCGCCGGCCGCCGGCCCGATCGTCGGCCCGCGTCGCGACCGCCCCGCCGGACCGCACGATGCCGGTCAGTCCAGGACGGTCCGGTCGAGCGTCGCCGCCAGCAGCAGCGCCGCGAGGAGCTCGGTCGACCGCGTCCCGGTGGGCACGCCGCGCAGCGCCTCGGCCCGCCGCACGCGCTGCAGCACCGTGTTGCGGTGCACCCCGAGCCGGTGCGCGGCGACGCCGGGCCCGCCGTGCGGGGAGAGCACCGCCAGGAGGGTCTCGCGGTCGCGCCGCGTCGCCGCGTCGTCAGCCGCGAGGTCGCCGAGCTCGGCGCGCACGAAGGCACGCGCCGCTTCGAGATCGCGCGAGAGGAGGTCGACGAGCGCCACGTCGCGGTAGGCGGTGACCGCTGCCGCCCCGGCCTCCAGCAGCTGAGCGATCCGCCGGGCGCGCTGCGCCTCGTCGTGGCCGCGGCGGAACCCGGCGATGCCCGATCCCGGGCCGCCGAGGGCGACGCGCACGTCCGGCGCGACCTCCGCGACGCGCCGCGCGAGGTCCTCGGGGTCGACGTCGCGGGTCGCGTTGAGCCAGCCCGCCAGGGCGTGCGCGCCGTCCGGCACGACGAGGCTGCGCCCCGCGCCGAGCGCCGATGTCACCGCCGCGGCGGCGCGCTCGAGCGTCGCGGGGTCGTCGTCGCTCCAACAGAGGAACGCGATCTGACGGGGCCCGAACTGGTGGCCGAGCGCCTGCTCGGTGCCCGTCCGCTCGATCGCCTCGCCGGCGAGCACCGCGCGCACGAGATCGGCGCGCACCACCGCGGCGCGCCGCTGGCGCCGCTCGCGCTCGGCGAGGTACTCCGTCGACACGAGCCCGGAGATGACGTCGATGTAGTGGAAGAGGAAGCCGGCGGTCGCCGAGAGCGCGGTGACGAGCCGGTCGCGGTCCTCGATCGCGTGGACGAGGTCGACGCTCCACCGCTCCCAGAAGTACGCGTGGCCGACGCGGTAGAAGCGCAGCGTCACGTCGATGCCGTGGCCGCGGGCGGCCATCCGGCGGGCGTGCTCGAGCGCGGCGATCGGCGCCTCGATCGCCGACGCGGGGATGCCGTGGCGGATCATCGAGAGCATCGCCTCGATGTTCGACGCGCACGAGGCGAGCGTCAGGCGGCTGATCTCCGGGTCCGAGGACGCCTCGGGCACCCGGGCGAGGAGGTACGTGTGCATCTCCTCCGCGAGCGTGTCGAGCTCGCGCGCCCACGCGCTCGCGAGCCGCCGGACGGCGGGCTCGGCGATCGGCGCAGGCAGGGCCGCGACGGTCGGAGGACGCATGACGCGAGCCTGCCAGAACGCGCCGGTCGGGGTCCAGCGCCGAGGCGCCGTCGCGGCCGGCACGCGTCGCCGGCCGCCCGCGAGGGGCGACCGGCGACGTCGAGCTCAGTCCAGGGGCTGGCGGATCCGCGGGCGCTTCGCGGCGCCGGCCTCGTCGAGGCGGCGGACCGGCGTCGAGTACGGCGCGTTCTGCGCCAGCGTCGGGTCGTCCTGCGCCTCACGGACGATCTCGGCGATCGCGAGGGCGAACGCGTCGAGCGTCTCCTTCGCCTCGGTCTCGACCGGCTCGATGAGCAGCGCCTCGTCGACGAGCAGCGGGAAGTACACCGTCGGCGGGTGGAACCCGTGGTCCAGCAGCCGCTTGGCGAGGTCGAGCGTCCGGATGCCGAGATCGCGCTTCAGCGGCCCGCCCGAGAGGACGAACTCGTGCATGCAGCGCGTGCCGAAGGCCAGCGGCAGGTACTCCCGCACGCCGAGCTCCTCGAGCTTCGCCAGCAGGTAGTTCGCGTTCAGCACCGCGACCTCGGAGGCGTCGCGCAGGCCGCCCGCGCCGAGGCTCGTGATGTACGTGTACGAGCGGACGAAGCAGCCGTAGTTGCCCTGGAAGCCGCGGAGCTTGCCGATCGACTGCGAGCCGGGCGCGCCCTCGGGCAGCCCCGCGGCGTCCTCGACGAGCGAGAACCGCGCGCCGGAGGGTCCGGTCGGCCCGTCGCCCGCGGGGGCCTCCTCGCGCCGGATGACCGGCAGCGGCAGGTACGGCGAGATCCGGTCGGAGACGGCGATCGGACCGGAGCCCGGCCCGCCGCCGCCGTGCGGCTGCGTGAACGACTTGTGCAGGTTGAAGTGCACGATGTCGAAGCCCATGTCGCCCGGGCGCGTGATGCCCATGATGGCGTTGAGGTTCGCGCCGTCGTAGTACAGGACGCCGCCGACCCCGTGGACGATCGAGGAGATCTCCTCGATGTTCGGGTCGAAGATCCCCAGCGTGTTGGG
>JALRCL010000566.1 GCA_023268575.1 Patulibacter sp. | reverse complement strand
CGCGACGGTGTTCGCCGCCGGGCTGAAGGAGACGCTGCGCGGCGACCTGGAGCAGGTCGTCCGGTCGCCGGTCGTCGTGCAGGAGGCCGACGGCGGCTTCGACGGCCTCCCGCGGTCGATCGTCACCGCGATCCGCGAGGTGCCGGGCGTCCGGGCCGCGGGCGCGGCGACGTTCGGGGCCGTCGGCGCCGGCGGGCGCACCGTCCCGCTCACCGGGATCGACGCGGCGGCCCTCGACCGCGGGCTGGCGCGGCTCGAGCGCACCGACGGCGGCCGCGGCACGGGGGATCCCGGAGACGGCCGTGCCTACCTCACCGACGGCACCGCGGACGACCTCGACCTGGCAGCGGGAGACGAGGTCCGCGTGACCGGCACGAACGGCGAGCGGCGCACGCTACGGGTCGTGGGCGTCGTCGAGCAGACCGCCGCGGCCGTCTCGGGCATCGTCGTGAACGAGCGCACCGCCGCCGAGCTCGGGGCCCGCAACCCGTTCTTCGTGCTCGTCGACGGCGACGCGGCGCCGGTGGCCCGGGCCCTGGCCCGCGACTATCCGTCGACGGAGACGCTCACGCGGAGCGCCTGGATCGACGACCAGGTCGGCCAGGTGAACCAGATCCTCGGCCTCGTGTACGCGTTGCTGGCGCTGTCGATCGTCGTCGCGCTGCTCGGGATCGTGAACACGCTGAACCTCTCGATCCAGGAGCGCGTCCGCGAGCTCGGGCTCCTGCGCGCCATCGGCGCCACGCGACGCCAGGTCCGCCGGATGATCGTCCTCGAGGCGCTCATCACCGCGCTCCTCGGGGCCGCGCTGGGCTCCGTGCTGGGCTTCGCCCTCGCCGTGGCGGTCGGTACGACCCTCGACGGGTTCGCGGTCTCCGTGCCGATCGGCCAGGTCGTCGGGCTGCTGCTGCTCGCGGCCCTGCTCGGCGTCCTGGCCGCGGTCCGCCCGGCGCGCCGGGCATCGCGGGTCGACGTCCTCGAGGCGATCGCGGACGCCTGAGCGACGCCGGCCCGAGGCGGCCGGGTCGCGGGGGCCGGCCGCCGAGTGAGGCGATCCGGCCGGCCCGGTCCGCAGCGCGGGCGCGGCCGGCGTCCACCGGCCCGCCCCGCAGCTTGCGTTGCCGGCGTCCCCGCCGGCGGTCCCGTGACGGGAGCCCGTCGGCGACCGACGGTCCTACCGGGCGGGCAGCTGCTGCACCGACCAGCGGTTCGCGTCCGGATCGGCGAAGTACACGAACCGGCCCCACGGCTGGTCGTCGATGGGGGAGACGTCGACGCCCCGCTCGGTGAGCTCGCGGTGCGCCTGCTCGATGTCGGCGACGACGAGCTGGACGCCGCTCACCGATCCCGGCGCGGCGTCGGTCACGCCCTGGCCGATCGCGATCGAGCAGCCCGACCCGGGTGGGGTGAGCTGGACGAAGCGCAGCCCGTCGTGCACGCGGTGGTCGTGATCGACGACGAAGCCGACCTGGTCGGCGTAGAAGGCCTTGGCGCGGTCCACGTCGGTGACGGGGACGACGACGAGCTCGATCTTCCAGTCCATGGGGTGCTCCTGACGGGTTCGGGGAGGGGCACCGTCAACCTAGGCGTGATTCCGGCCACATCCTGGCCTGAATGCGCGACTCAGGCCGACGCGGGCGTGGCGGCGTCGGACGGACGCCGGTAGATGCCCGAGAGCAGCAGTGCCAGCAGCGCGGCCGACGTGGCGTAGCCGACCTCGGCGCAGAGCAGCGCGTCGTCGATCGGCGCGGCGAGCATCCAGGCGACGAGGAACGCCCCGGCGCCCATCCAGCACGCCGCGGCGGCCCACGCGTGACCGCGGGCGAGCGCCGCCTGGTTCAGCGTGCCCGCGACGAGGTGCGCGCCCATGCCCGCGGCGACGATCGCCAGGCCCCCCACCGGCGGCTCCTGCCCGTCGAAGAGCAGCGGCATGACGAACCCCCCGAGCAGCAGCAGGCCGACGGCGACGAGCGCGGCGAAGGCGACGATGAGGCCGACCGCCTTGCGCATGACCTGCGCGATCTCCTGCGGCGAGCCGGTCGCCACGAGGCCCGCGAAGTGCGGCAGGAGCGTCGTCTGGACGGCCTGGAAGAGCTGCAGCGGCGCGCGGGTGACGAGCAGCGCCGAGAAGATGAGGCCGGCGGCGAGCGCGTCGTCGGTCAGCAGCACGCCCGCGTTGACGACGGTCTGCTCGCCGAGCTGGATCAGCGCGACGGCGACCGCGAACGAGCCTCCGGCACGCAGCCCGCCGCTGGCCGGGCCCGACGTCGCCGGCGCCCGGACCGTCGCCGGCGCTGCGGCCATCGACCGGGTCGCCGCGCGGATCGCCCACGGGACGACGAGCAGGGACGCCAGGGGCGCGGCGAGGATGCCGCACGCGACCGCCACCTGGCCGGTCGTGATCCCGACGAGCGCCGCGATCGGGAAGAGGATCCGGGCGACCGACTCGAAGAGCACGAGTCCGCCGTAGAGCGCGAACCACTCGTGGCCGGCCACGAACCCGCGGGCGAAGTAGCTCGCCGCGTACGCGAGGCCGGCGCCGACGAGCAGGTAGAAGAGGCTGTCGCTGCCGATCTGGTCCTCGAGCGGGCCCTTCGCCGCGAACGCCGCCACGACGAGCAGCGCGGCGAAGCCGGCCTGGATGAGGAGCGGCTCGCGGAGCGGGGGATGGGCCTCGCCCCGCGCGCGGGCGACGGCGATCGTGCGCGACAGGAGCTGCTCCACCGGGCGGTAGAACACGCACATCGCGGTGAAGAGGATCGCCCACATCCGGGAGATCTCGCCGTACTGCTCGCGCCCGGCCTCGCTGTCGCCGAGGGCGTGCGAGGCGATCGAGAAGAAGAGGAACGTCAGCAGCCCGGTCGAGGCGATCCCGAGCGTCAGCAGGCGCGCGCCGCCGCGGCGTGCGGAGGGCGCGGTGGCCGCCGCGTCGGCGGCGAGCTCCTCCTCGAGGACGACGTCGTCGAGCGCGCCGGCCGGATCCGCGTTCGGATCGGCCGGGAGCGCGCCCGGCTGGTGGCGCTCAGTCACCGACGCGGACGAGCAGCTGCGTCCACGGGAACGGCTTGCGGACCTCGACGACCTCGCCGTGCTGGGAGAGGAGCCGCTTGAACGACGCCGTCGACCAGTGGTTCAGGTGGCCGGGGGTGTTGCCCCAGTCCTTGATGTAGGCGCCGCGCGCCATGTTCACCGCGCGCCAGATCGGCTCGCGCGGCACGGACACGAGCAGCCAGCGCTTCGCCACGCGGGCCATCTCGGCGACGGTGTGCTCGGGATCCGGGACGTGCTCGAGAACCTCGATCGCCGTGGCGACGTCGAACTCGTCGTCGGCGAAGGGCAGGTTCTCGGCGCGCAGGATCCGGTACTCGAGGTTCGGCGCCGTGCGCTGCTCCCAGCCGGCCTGGATCGACTCCTCCTCGAGGTCGATCCCGACGACGCGCTTGTCGCCCAGCTGCGTGGCCCACTCGTGCACGAGGACGCCCTCGCCGCAGCCGACGTCGAGCAGGCTCTCCGGGGACGCCCGGGCGAACAGCTGCTCGAGGTTCGTCTCGAAGCCCGCCATGAGCTTCTTCACGACGGGGTTCGTCGAGCCGTACTTGTCGTACGTGTTGCCCGTGACGATGCCGTCGTCGCTGGTGGTGACCGGCGCTCCGCCGGTGCCGCGCTTCGTGTCCGGGGTGCTCACGGTCGGATCGCCTCGTGCTCGTCGGTGGTCTGGGCGGCGGGCGCGGAGTGCGCGCCCGTGGTCGGCTCCTGGCCGGTCGGGTGCGCCCCGGGCTCGTAGTGACTCGGCGGGATGCCGAGGTGCAGCTCGATCCGTCGCACGCGCTCGAAGACGCGCTGCGTGAGGATCCGCTGGCCGTGCAGCAGGTCGCCGATGACCGCCAGTGCGGCGACCATCACGGCGGCGGTGAACAGCACCCCGCCGAAGATCAGCGACTGCACGTGGCCGGCGCCCTCGCCCTGGACCCAGGAGACGAAGAAGCGCAGCCACGGGATGCACGCCAGCGCGAAGAGGATCACCGCGAGGGTGAAGAACACCCGCATCGGCTCGTACTGCGAGTAGATGCGGAAGATCGAGACGGTGTTGCGCCGGACGTAGGCCCACATCGACGGGAACAGCCGCGACTCGCGGAGCTTCTCGTTCGTCTCGACCGGGACGTGCTTCGTCGCCACCAGGAGCTTGCCGGCCTGGATCAGCGACTCGAGCGTGTAGGTGAACCGCGAGACGACCGCGAGCTGGATCGCGGCCTCGCGGTTGTAGGCCCGGAAGCCCGACGTCGCGTCGGCGATCTCCGTCTCCGAGGCGCGGCGGACGACGGCCGAGCCGAGCTTCTGCAGCCGGATCTTCAGCGGCGAGAAGTGCTCGATCTTCTCGACCTGGCGGTCGCCGACGACCATGTCGGCCTCGCCGTCGATGATCGGCTTGACGAGCGCCGGCACGTACGACGCGTCGTACTGGTTGTCGGCGTCGGTGTTGACGATGACGTCGGCGCCGAGCTTCAGGCACGCGTCGAGCCCGGCCTGGAAGCCGGCCGCCAGGCCCTTGTTGTTCGTGAGCTTGACGATGTGGTCGACGCCGTTGGCGCGGGCCACCTCGACGGTCCGGTCGACCGAGCCGTCGTCGATCACCAGCCACTCGACCTCGTCGAAGCCCGGGACCTCCCGCGGCAGGTCGGCGAGGGTCAACGGGAGGGTCTCCTCCTCGTTGAAACAGGGGATCTGGATGATCAGCTTCATGTGCTCGGGCGAGGTCGACGGCGCGTGGCGGAGGGCGCCCGGTGGGCGCGGCGGTGCCGGTCCGACACCCGCGCGCACGGGGCTGCGTCGGCTCCTCGCGGCGCCGGAGGCCGGGCCGCGAACAGCGCGAGTATTCCAGAGCCCACGGCGCGAAGGCGCGTCGCGCGGCTCGGTACGGCACCATGCAGGCCTTGCCCGGACCCGACGACACGCGGCCCGTCGAGGCCGCCGGCCGCGCGCGGGCCGCCCGGATCGTGCCGATCGCGGCCTTCCTGCTCCTCTGCGCCGGGCTGCTGACGCTCTTCCTCGCGTACCCGACGTACCCGAACTACGACTCGGTCTACGGCCTGCTGTGGGCGCGCGAGCTGTGGGAGGGCCACAAGCCGATCTTCGACGCGTTCCGCGCGCCGACCCAGCACCCGGCGACGATCGCCTTCGGGATGCTGCTGGAGCCGCTCGGACGCGACGCCGACCGGGTGATGCTCTTCTGCTCGCTCGTCTCGGTCGCGGTGCTCGCCGCCGGCATGTACGAGCTGGGGCGCGCGGCGTTCAACCGCTGGGTCGGCCTGGTGGCCGGCGCGCTGCTCGTCGTCAACTGGGACTTCCTCATGCTGGCGATCCGGGGCTACCTGGACGTCACGTACATGGCGCTCGTGGTCTGGGCCGCGGTGCTCGAGGCGCGCCGCCGCCGTCGCGGCGCCCCGGTGCTCGTGCTGCTGGCGCTCGCGGGACTGCTGCGCCCGGAGGCCTGGGTCCTCTGCGGTCTGTACGGCCTGTGGATGGCGCTCGGCGCGGGGCTGCCGTGGCGCGCGGGCGTGCGGGCGCTCGTGCCCGCCGCGCTGCGCCGGGTGCTCACCCGCCGGGGCATCGCGTGGCTGGCGGCCGGCGTCTTCCCGGCCGTCGTCTGGATGGTCACCGACTACGTCGTGACCGGCGACCCGCTGTTCTCCCAGACGCACACCTCCGGCCTGGCGGAGGAGCTCGGGCGCACCCGCGGCCCGCTCGAGATGCCGTTCGCGACGATCGCGTTCCTCAAGTCGCTCGACGGCCTCCCGCTCTTCGTCGCCGGTCTCGTCGGCCTCGTGGCGGCCGCGATCATCGTGCCGACCCGGATCGTCCTGCCGGTCGTGCTGCTCGTCGCCGGCGTGGTGACGTTCCTCGCGATCGGCGTCGGGGGCTTCTCGGTCATCGACCGGTACCTGCTCGTGCCCGCGGTGCTCCTGCTGATCTTCGCGGCGTTCGTGCTCGTCGGATGGACGCTGCTGCCCGACGGCGGCCTGCGGACGTGGTGGTCCAGGGCCGCGATCCTCGCCGCCATCGGGGTCGTCGTCGTCGGGATCTCGCGCGTGGACCCGGGCGTCATCGACGACGACCTGACCTTCCGCGGCGACGCGCGGCAGGACCTCGTGCGGGTGCTCGACGCGCCGCAGGTGCGCCGCGCGCTGCGCTGCGGTCCGCTCTGGACGCCGAACCACAAGCTCGTGCCGGACTCGCGCTGGATCCTCGACGCGCCGGCCGACGAGGTCCTGCCGCGGTCGCTGCTGGCCTCGTTGTCGGCCGACGGCTCCGGCACGGACCCGAGCCCCGACCGCGCGGCGGCGCGGCGCTGGGTGCCCGACGCCGCGAAGGGCGGGGTCCCCCGGCGCGGCGTGCTGATCGTCCCGACCTCCCGCCAGGCGCTCGTGCGGCAGGCGGTCGTCGAGGAGCTCATCGACGACCCGTTCGACGCCGTCCCGCTGCCCGGGTTCCGGCGGATCGCCACCAGCACCCACTACAGCGTCTACGCTCGCTGCTGATCGTGGCCGGTCCCGCGTCAAGACCCGTCGGAGCGAGCATCCGGGACCGGCTCCGAGGGCCGCGTCGTCCACGGATGCCCGAGGGCGTCGAGAAGGACGACGCCTGGGGCGGGCGGCTGCCCGGATCGGTGCGTCTGCGCTGGGGCTCGGCGGTCGCCGCGCTGGTCCTCGGCGGCCTGCTGCTGCGGCTCTGGGGGATCGGCAACGGCCTGCCGTGGGCCTACAACGCCGACGAGAACGGGCACTTCCTGCCGCAGGCCGTCGGGATGTTCCGTGGCGACCTGAACCCGCACTACTTCGTCAACCCGCCCGGGTTCACCTACGCCACCCACCTGCTGCTCTGGCTGCGCTTCGGCGGCGCGGACGGCGTCTGGGGCGCGTTCGCCGAGGACCCCGGCAAGGTCTTCGTCGTCGGACGGGTCGCGTCGGCGCTGCTCGGCGTCAGCGCGGTCTGGCTCATCTACCTCGCGGGCACCCGCCTGTTGGACCGCCGCACCGGCCTGCTCGCCGCGTCGATGCTCGCGGTCGCGTTCATGCCCGTCTACTACGGCCACGTCGCCGTGAACGACGCGCCGACGCTGGCGCCGGTCGCGCTCGGGCTCTGGGCGACCGCCGGCGTGCTGCGGCTCGGGCGGGACCGGGACTACCTCATCGCCGGTCTCGCGGTGGGCCTCGCCGCCGCGACGAAGTACACCGGCAGCATCGTCCTCGTGCCCTTGCTCGCGGCGGCGATGGTGCAGGCGGCGCAGCCCGGCGGTCTCGTGCTCGCCGCGCGCGGGATGCTGCTGGCGCTCCTGACGTTCGCGATCGGCTTCGTCGCCGCGAACCCCTACGCGCTGCTGGACTTCGAGGACTTCTGGTTCGGGATCGCGCACCAGTCCTCGGCGGCGGGCGAGGGGACGACCGACAAGCTCGGGATGACCCACGGGAACGGCTTCACGTTCTACCTCTGGACCCTCACCTGGGGCTTCGGCACGATCCCGCTGATCGCGGCCGTGGCGTCGGTCTTCCCGCTCTGGCGCGACGACCGGCGGGTGCTGCTCGTCCTCGCGCCCGCGCCGCTGCTGTTCCTGCTCTTCATGAGCGCGCAGGGCCGGTTCTTCGCCCGCTGGATGCTGCCGGTCTACCCGATGCTCGCCCTGCTGGCCGGCTACGCGGCCGCGACCGCGGTCGAGTGGGTCAGCCGACACCGACCGACCTGGCGCGGGCCGTAGACATTGAACGGGCGCACAATCGCCAGCGGCAGCTTGTCTTCGCGATAGTGCGCGTACGACAGGTGCTCGGAGGCGAGTTTGCTGGCCGCGTACACCCAGCGGCTTTCGCCGATCGGACCGATTGGCGTGAAATCGTCCTCCTTGCCCTTGTGGATGAACGAGCCGTAGACCTCGCTGGTTGAGAACTCGACGAACCGCTCGACGCCCACTTCGAGCGCCGCCTTCACCACCTGGTGCGTCCCGAGCATGTTGACTTCCATCGTGCGCACCGCGCTGCGATCGACGGTATAGACGCCGGCGATGGCGGCGCAGTGGATCACCACCTGGCAGCCTTCGATCGCCTGCCGGACGGCCGCGAAGTCGAGCACGTCGCCCTTGATGAAGGTCAGGTTCTTGTGGCCCTCGAGGTGCGCAAACTGCAGCGCATTGCGATGCAGGTTGTCGAACACCACCACCTGGTTGTGTTCGACGAGCTGGGACACGAGGTGCGAGCCGATGAAGCCGGCGCCGCCGGT
>JALRCL010000051.1 GCA_023268575.1 Patulibacter sp. | reverse complement strand
CGTGGTCGAAGCGGTAGCGACGGCCGGTCGGCGAGACGACCGGATGCTCCACCACCCACGGGCCGATCTCGAGCTCCTCGCGCAGGAACCGCGCGAGGTCGCCGGCCAGCGGCGACTCGGAGCGCAGCGTCTCCAGCAGATCCGGATCGGCGCGCTCCAGCGCGGCGATCCCGCGGTGTCGCGGCGCCCGCTCGATCGCAGCGCCGAGCGAACGGGGCGTCAGCAGGCGCCGCATCTGAGCCTCGCGGACGATCTCGGCGAGTCGGTCCGTCGTGGCCCGTGGTGCGACGTCGAGGATCGAGCGAGCGACGCCGACGGCGGGCAGGCCGAGGAGGAGCTGGCGATCGTCCGGGTGGAGCGCGACCGCTCGGTGCCCGGTCACGCCGGCGCTCCGGCAACGCGAGACGCCCCCGATCGTCGTCACGTCGATCGCGCGGGGCGCCCCGACGATGCCCGTGAGCCACAGGACCGTCCAGTGACTCAGGAGGATGTCGGGATCCAGCCCGACCGCGTGACGCGTCGCCGCGGGGAGCGGCGCGACCGGCGACGCGGCCGGCGACGCGGAGGGCGGCGCGGAGGGCGGCGCGGGCAGCGGCGCAACCGGCGGCGGGGAGAGCGGCGCGACCGGCGGCGCGGAGGGCGGCGCAACCGGCGGCGCGGGCAGCGACGCAACCGGCGGCGCGGAGAGCGACGCGACCCGAGAAGCGGTACGTCGTGGCCCGCCGACCGGGGGCGTCGCGTCGGGCACGACGAGCCGGCGGTCGGCACCGGCGGCGAGCAGCGCAGCCACGGCCCGACCGCGTGGGGAGAGCGTCGGCGTCAGCGCGTAGACGCGCGGGAGGACGCGGAACAGCCGGTGCGTCCGGACCCGGTGCTCGATGGCGTCCTCGCCGAGTCCGGCGAAGCGCAGCTGGCGCCGCGAGATCGCCCCCTCCTGCCGACCGGCGATCGCCGCGATGAGCCGTTCCGTGCGCGCGTGCCCCATCGTCCTCGGCAGCTTCGCCGGCCCGTCGCGGCGGCCGTGAGACGCCGTGCGAGGAGTTCGAACCGGAACGGTGCCGATCCGGTGAGCTCCACCCGGGCTCCGGTCGTTCCGCGAGCGCGGACGACGGGCCACCGGCGGCCTCCGGGCGCGAACCCGCGAGGCCGGACCACGGCCACCGGCGGCCTCCGAGCGCGAACCCGCGAGCGCGGACGAGGAGCCCCGGCGGTCTCCGGGCGGGAATCCACGAGCGCGGACGACGCGCCACCGGCGACCTCCGGGCGCGAATCCGCGAGGGGCGCGGATTTCTGCCCGCACCGCAGCGACAGCGCCCCGGGTCCCACGGGCGCGACCGCAGGCGCCGAGCCGGCGGTCCGCCGCAGCCGACGGGGCGGAGCCGACAGGGGCGCGACCGCAGACGCCGAGCCGACGGTCCGCCGCAGCCGACAGGACGGAGCCGACAAGGGCGCGACCGCAGGCACCGAGCCGACGGTCCGCCCCAGTCGACGGGACGGAGCCGACAGGGCCGCGACCGCAGACGCCGAGCCGAACGTCCGCCCCAGCCGACAGGGCGGAGCAGGCAGGGCCGCGCCCCCAGGCGATGCTCAGCCAAGCCAGGCAGGCGCCGCGCGTCGGGGCGGCCGGCGGTCGGTCAGCTGGAGCGCCACTGCAGGGCGCCGAGGACGATCAGGCGCAGCTGATCCTCGGCGACGCGCCGGATCTCGTCCTCGAGCTCCGGCCGGCCCGGCGGGACGTCGAGGAGCTGCTCGACGGCGGAGACCGCCGCGGCGACGATCAGGTCCGCGATCATCTGGAGGTCAGCCGTCGCGCGCTCCCGCAGGACGGGGTAGCGCGCCAGATCGGTGGCCAGCTGGCTCGAGAAGAGCCGGATCTCCTGGCGGATCGCGGAGCGCAGCGCTGCGGTGCCGCCCGAGCGCTCGCGCGCGATGAAGCGGAAGTGGGCGCGCTGCCCGTGGACGTGCTCGACGAGCGTCGCGACCGCGGCGCGGATCTCGTCCCCGGGCTCGGTCGCGGCGGCCCGGCGCACGCGCAGCATCTCGCGCAGCGCCCGGAACGACTCGTCGACGAGGACGAGGCCGAGGTCCTCCATCGACTCGAAGTGCCGGTAGAACGCCGTCGGCGTGATGCCCGCCGAGCGGGCGACCTCGCGCAGGCTGATCGCGCCGAACCCCTGGTCCTCGAGACGCGAGAGCGTCGCGTCCAGCAGCGCCTGGCGCGTGCGGGCCTTGCGCTCCTGCCGCGTCAGCGAGGTACCCGCGACGGGGTCGCCTGGCGCCGGGACCAGCGGCGACCGGTCCTCGGAGGCGCGGCCGGGGGCGCGTCGCGCGCGCTCGGCGTCGCCCTCGGAGGACCGGCGGGACCGGTCGCTCGATCGTGGTGTGCGCGATGTCACCGACATGGAGGGTACGGCGCCCTTGACGGCCGTGGATCGACATCTTAGCTTGTGCACAGTTGTTCACCGAACACTTGTGCACCGAAACGTCTCCATGACTCCGACCGCCGCACCCGACCGTCCCGCCACCGAGCGCCGCTCCCCGCGACGCCGGGCCTTGGCCGAGCGCCTGCTCCGAAAGAGACGCAGCGGCGAGCTCGG
>JALRCL010000982.1 GCA_023268575.1 Patulibacter sp. | reverse complement strand
ACGGGCACCTTCGCCGACCTCGACGTCCGCGCGAGCCGCCAGACGGCCGACGGTCGCGGCTGGACCGCCGTCGTGGTCAACGGCGCCGACGGGCGTGCCCAGATGAAGGTCACCGTCGTCTGCCTGCAGGAGCGCACGAGCGAGGCGGGCGGCCACGCGCATCCCCTGCTCATCTCGGCGCCGGTCGAGACGGCGCGCCAGCTCATCGCCGGCCGTCAGGAGGTCGCGCTCACCTGCGGTCCCGGTCGCGTGGCGATCGCGCCGAGCTTCTCGTTCGCCGACGGCGGACGGGGGGAGATCCGCGGCTCGCAGCGCGATGGCGCCAACGGCTGGCGGTTCACGGTGAACGTCAGCGAGGCGGACGAGGCGACGTTCTCGATCCGGTGCCTCTCGACCACGACGGGCGTCGTGAACGGCCACGCCCACGATCTCGTCGTGGAGCAGCTGCGCGACACCGTCGTCGTGACGCCGTCGCCGTCCCAGAACGCCCGGCAGGAGAAGACGCTCTCCTGCAGCGACGTCGGCAACGGGGGCAAGGGCATCGTCGGCTCGAGCGACATCGACGACGGGCTCGTGAACCTCGGGTCGGACCCGCAGCCGATCAACCGGGTGTTCCGGTTCCACAACCCGACGTCCGGCGACCTCGGCGCGCGCATCGGCCTGCTCTGCCTCGGCGATCGCACCGGCGGCGAGCTCGGCGTCCAGGACGTCCGCAACACGGCGACCGTCTCGACGACGACCCCCGACGCGAGCACGGCCGACAACGCGGCCTCCGCGACGTTCACCGCCACGCGGGCCACGGGCGACCCGAACCCGACCCCGGACCCGGCGCCCGCCACGTCGGACCCGGCCCCTGCCACGCCGGCTCCCGCCACGCCCGCCCCGGCGGCGCCGGCCCCTGCCGCCCCCGCCCCCGCCGCTGCCCCGCTCACGCGGGCGACGCTGCTGTCCTCCGCGCTGCGGGTGTCGGGGACCACGCGCCGGGCGACCGTCGCGGTGCCGCTGCAGTGCGCCCGCGACTGCGCCGGCACGGCGACGCTCACGGCGACCTCGAAGGTCCGCGGCACGCGGCTGCGCAAGGGCTCCGTGCTCGGCACCGTCCGGGTCCGGCTGCGGGCCGGCAGGCGCGCCACCGTCCGCGTCGTGACCCGCGGCAGCGTCGCGAAGGCCGTCCGCTCCGGCCGGCTGACGCGCGCGAGGCTCGTGGTCAGGACGGGGAAGGGCGCGACGATCACGAGGACGGTGCGGCTCGTCCGTCGCTGAACCGGTCCCTCCGCGGCGCCGGGCGCCGCGGTCCCGCGCCTGCACGGGCCGCCGACCGGCGGCCCGTCGGCGTTCCGGGCACCGTGGAGTGCCGCACCCGGATCCGTGCGGACCCCGCTTGCGCCGGCGGCCGACCCGCGGATACGGTCGCAAGCGACGGTGCCCGCCATCCCTCACCCCTGACCGGGCGCCGCGAGGAGCAGCATGGCGATCCCGAAGACCACGGCCCAGCCCTCCCGGCGCAGCCTCCTGCGCCGGATCCGCGCCCTCGAGGCGCAGCTCGACGAGCTCGCCGGTCAGGAGCCGCGAGCGGCCGGCGCCGGCCCGGCCGCCGGGCCGAAGGCCGCGCCGGACCCGATCGCCGAGGTCCAGGAGCTCCTGTCGTCGGGGCGCCCGATGGCGGCGGTTCGCCGCTACCAGGAGCTGACCGGCGCCGACGAGGCCACGGCGCGCGAGATGGTCGCCGCGCGCGGCGGTCTCGACGCGACGGGCGACTGACGACCGCCGCGCGGCCTGCCCCCGGGAGGGCCGCCGGCGCTCAACGACGGCGGGCGGCGGCGCGGGCCAGCTCGATCGCGGCCGGCAGCTCGCGCGCGGCGTCGGGCAGCGCCTGCACCCAGACCTCGTAGATCGACCCGCCCTGGCGGAACGTCACCTTGGCGTCCAGGGCGTGGACGAAGGCCTCGTCGCCGAGGCCCTCGAGCGTCGGCCCGCCCTCGCGGCCGTAGAGCGTCCGCTGGTCGGCGAACTGGCGCGCCGTGCCCCGCGCGCGCGAAACGTCGACGGCCCCGTCCCCGCGCTGGCCCGCGTCCCACAGGCAGCGGTCGCCGGACGGCTCGGGACGGACGCCGCGCAGGCCCGTCGCGCGCTCGATCTCGGCCGCGGTCACGAGGGCGCACACCGGCCCGGCGTCGGCCGGCGGGCCGGGATCGGGCGCGGTCGTCGCGGGAACCGTGGCGGCGG
>JALRCL010000955.1 GCA_023268575.1 Patulibacter sp. | reverse complement strand
TCCTGGTAGGCGCGGGCGATCAGCGCCTCGGTCTGCGCTCTGGGTCTCTTGGCCACTGTGCTCTCCGCACCAGGAGTTGTCGGTCGTCATGGCGAAGCGGTTGGGACGGCTCGCGTCGGTCGGCGGGAAGCGCCGACCGCGACCCGGCGCGGGCGGCCGGGCCCGGGCGCCCATCGGCGGAAGCGACGGCCCGGTGTGGCAGCCTTCCGCCGCATGGAGCACGCCTTCCGCGCGGCCGAGGGACGCACGCCCTTCTCGATCGGCATCGAGGAGGAGCTGATGATCGTCGACCCCGACGGCTACGGGCTGGTCAGCGCCGTCGAACGCCTCCTCGGCGAGGCCCCCGTCGGCGAGGTGAAGCCCGAGCTCATGGAGTCGGTGCTGGAGATCGCCACCGAGCCCTGCGCCACCACGAGCGACGCGTCCGCGCAGCTGCGCACGCTGCGCAGCCACGTCGCGGCCGTCGCCGGCGAGCACGGACTGACGATCGGCTCGGCGGGCACGCACCCGTTCGCGCTCTGGGAGGACCAGCGGATCGCCGCCCGGGACCGCTACCGCGACCTCGTGCGCGAGCTGCGCTTCGTCGCGCGCCAGGAGCTGCTCTTCGGCCTCCACGTCCACGTCGGCATCGACGACCCGGACGTCGCCATCCACGTCGTCGACGGGATGCGGGTGCACCTGCCGATCCTCCTGGCGCTCAGCGCGAACTCCCCGTTCTGGCGTGGCGACCGGACCGGGCTCATGTCGAGCCGGACCCCGGTCTTCCGGGCCTTCCCGCGGATCGGCGTGCCCCAGGCCTACGGCAGCTGGGACCGCTACGAGCAGGACGTCGAGTTCCTCATGCGCTCCGGCGTGATGAGCGACCCGACGTACGTCTGGCACGACGTCCGCCCGCAGCCGAAGCTCGGCACCGTCGAGGTCCGCGTCTGCGACGGCCAGACGCGCGTCGAGCACACCGTCGCGCTCGCGGCGCTCATCCAGGCGATGGTCCACGAGCTGGTCGCGCACTACGAGGCGGACGCGCAGCTCGGCGACTACCCCTGGCAGATCCTCGACGAGAACAAGTACCTCGCGGCGATCCACGGGATGGAGGGCGAGCTCGTCGACCTGCCCTCCTCGGACCGCGTGGCGACGACGAAGCTCGCCGAGCGACTCCTGGACCGGCTGCGCGAGCACGCCCAGGAGCTCGGCTCCGAGGACGCCCTCGAGGGGATCTCCGACATCCTCGCCCGCGGCACCGGGGCCGATCGCCAGATCCTCGTGCACGACACGAACCACGACCTGCGCGAGGTCATGCAGGAGATCGTCGCCACGACCGTCGGACGCTGAGCGGGGACCCCGCCGCCGGGCCGGTCGCGACGGTTCTCGGTGGCGCCCCGCCGCTCGATGCGCGACGATCGGCGGCGATGAGCACGACCGGTGGCCCCCAGCAGGCGCCCTCCAAGCGCGACGACCGCCAGACCGGCCTCCTGTTCGTCGGCGCGATGGCCGCCCTGATGTGGCTGGTGGAGATCATCGATCAGGCCACGGGCGACGACCTCGACCGGTTCGGGATCCGGCCGCGCGCCGTCGACGGCCTCGACGGGATCCTCTTCAGCCCCTTCCTCCACGGGAGCTTCGGGCACCTCATCGGCAACACGTTCCCGTTCCTCATCATGGGCGGCGTGATCGCGCTGTCCGGTGCCGCCCGGGTGGTGCTCGTCACGGTGATCGTCGGCCTCGTGGCCGGGGTCGGCACGTGGCTCACCGCGCCGGAGAACTCGATCACCGTCGGCGCCAGCGGGATCGTGCTGGGCTACTCGACCTACCTGCTCGCGCGGGGCATCTTCAGCCGCCGCCTGCTGCAGATCGTGGTCGGCGTCGTGGTCGGGGTCGTCTGGGGCGGCTCCCTGCTGCTGAGCCTCGTGCCGCGGGACGGCGTCTCGTGGCAGGCCCACCTGTTCGGGGCGATCGGCGGCGTCCTCGCCGCCTACCTGCTCGACACGCGGCCGTCCCGGACGGACGCGACGCGGCCCCGCTGAGCCGGGATCCACCGATGACCGGCTGAGCCGCGGCGTCGAGGACCAGGACGCTCACCGGGCCGCAGGTGATGACGGTCGGTGACCCCCAGATCCTGTGGCGTGGGCACCGTCGCCGGTCATCGGCGGCGAGGCGACCCGAGGATCGGTGGATCCAGGCTGAGGCCGCTCACGCCCGCGGGGCGTGGTGCACGGCCTCGAGGCTCGTGCCGTCGGGATCGCGCACGAACGCCCCGTAGTACCCGGGGTGGTAGGCCGGCCGCACGCCCGGCGCCCCGTCGTCGGCCGCCCCGGCGGCGATCGCGGCGGCGTGGAAGCGGTCCACCGCCGCCCGGTCCGTCGCGGTCAGCGCGAGGTGCAGGCCGCGCGTCGGCGTCCCCCGAACGGCGTGGAGCGACCCGCTGCCCGGGCCGCGCCAGAGCCGCAGGCGGCCGGGCAGCTCGTCCAGCGCGGCGCCGACCGCGGCGGCCGCCGCGGCCCAGGGCACGCTCGTCCTCGCGAGGTCGGCCACGCGAACCCAAACGTGGTCGACGACGCCGGCCTCCGGCGGGCGGACCGCGGCGTGATGGACCGCCTCGATGCTGTTGCCGTCGGCGTCGCGGAGGAACGCGCCGTAGTACCCCGGGACGTAGTCGCGCTCCCCGGGCGGGCCGTCGTCCGCCAGCCCGGCCGCGCGGCCCGCCTCCCAGGCGGCGTCGACGAGCTCGCGCGAGGCCGCGCCCAGGCCGAGGTGCGCGCCGGTCGTGGGCGGGTGCGCGGCGTCGACGGGGGACAGCGTCAGCTCCCCGATCTAGCGGAACGCGTCGTCGCCGGTGAACGGGGCGTGGCCGAGCGCCGTCGCCACCGCCTCGTAGCCGGGCAGCGCGGCGTCGAGGTCGCTGACGCGCAGGCCGACGTGGTCGATGGTCGCGCGCCCGGGCTCAGCCATCGTCGCGTGGGTCGGCGGTGATCGCCACCTCGAGCGCGTCGGGGATCGGCTGGTCGCCCGCCGTGAGGGTGAAGATCCGGCCCTCGGTGCGGTGGTCGTGGAGGATCGCCGCGATCACCGCCGCGACGTCGTCGCGCGGGACCTCTCCGCGGGGCAGGTGTCGAGCCAGGGCGACGCGGCCCGTCCCGGGATCGTCGGTCAGTCCGCCGGGCCGCACGATCGTCCAGCGCCGGTCGC
>JALRCL010000886.1 GCA_023268575.1 Patulibacter sp. | reverse complement strand
GGTCACCGCGCCGCCGACGGGCGACGCCGCGGCTCCGCCGGCGCCGAACCCGCCGACCGCCGACGAGCGCGCGCGCCAGCACGCGGTCGTCTCCTGGACGCAGGGCCGGTACCTCGACGCGGACCGGGCGGGCGTCCAGCTGCCGGGGATCGGCACCGCCCAGATCGTCTGCCGGCCCGACACGCAGTGGATCCGCGTCTTCCCGACGGACCCGCGGCGCGAGACGTCGATGCTGACCTGGACCTACCGCGACTGGGGCGCGACGCCGGAGAAGGCGCTGCGCGAGGCGCTGCTGACGACCGGGACCGGCCGCGACTTCAACGAGGGCTGGAACAAGTTCACGCCGGCCGAGAAGCGATCGACCGGCGAGTTCATCGGGATCGTCACCGACCGCGGCCCGATCGGCGCGCCGGGGTCCGCACCGCTCGCCGCGCCGATCCGGTACCGCCTGACGTGGAAGTGGGACTTCACCGATCCCGCCACGTCGTCCTGCTACGCGTCGCTCGACGTGCTCTCGCAGGTCGACGGCGCAGGGGGCGCGCCCGTCCGCAACGCCCAGGTCGTCTGGGACGGCCGCGAGACGCCGGTCCCGCCGGCCGAGCGCCAGGTCGCCGCGACGGTCGTGCCGGGGATCGGGACCCTCTCCCTCACCTGTCAGCCGCAGGCCGACGGGCTGCGGCGGGTGGTCCTCGACACGCCCTACGGCGGCACGGTCACCGTGCGCCAGGCCGGCGTCGACGAGACCGTCGGCTACGCGACCGGCCCGCTGGTGACCGACCTCGGGCCGAACAGCCAGGTCCAGATCGACGTGGCCGGCGGCGGCAGCGTGCTCGTCTCCTCGCGCTGGA
The DNA here is from genome assembly GCA_023268575.1 of Patulibacter sp. Lineage (GTDB taxonomy): Bacteria > Actinomycetota > Thermoleophilia > Solirubrobacterales > Solirubrobacteraceae > Patulibacter. The sequence continues at coordinate 17,130 of JALRCL010000886.1, read as the reverse complement.
AGCTCAACGATCCGGACCCGGCGCAGAACTCCTGCGCGCTGGCCGCGATCGCCGAGGGGCGCTGACCGGAGCCGGGCGGCCGTGCCGCCCGGGTCGCCGTCGGGCGGGGCGCGCCGGCCCCGCTCGATGCGACCGCGCGCGGTCCGCCGGGCCGGCGGCGACGCGGGCGCTCAGCGTCGCGGGACGCCGGTGCTGCGCAGGGCGCCGCCGCGCACGTACCGCTTGACCTGATCGACGAGGTAGCCCCCGTCGTCATCGGCCGACAGCGCCGGACGGCGGCCACCGCGGGCCTCCTTGCCGGTGACGCCGTCCTTCTGCGCATCGCAGGCGCAGGTGTCGTTCGGGAAGGCCGAGCCGAAGAGCACGCCGATGACCCCCGACGCGCGCATCGACCGCAGCAGCGGCCGGCCGCGGTCGCCGAGCAACCGCTGGACCTTGTCGTCGCGGTAGTGGCCCTTCGTGTCGTCGCTGGCCGCCATCACGTCGTTGCCGACCGGGACCTGCCACAGCACGCCTGCCCGCCGCGCGCCGGCGATGACCCCGCGGACGTAGCGCATGTGCCGCGCGTAGTCGGTGCTCGACCACTCGACCTGGTCGGCCGGGACGCCGTCGACGACCCGCGCGTAGCCGCTCGTGCGGTTCGCGTACTCGAAGGTCAGCAGGTCGAACGGGCGCCCGAGCGAGCGGTAGAACCGGGTCGTGCGCCCGATCATCGCGCGCAGCTCGTCCTCGTCGGGCTGCGAGCCGACGATGTCCTTGTTCGTGCCCCAGATGCTGACCGGGAAGGCGAGCCTCACCGAACGGGCCTCCCGGTTCCGGATCCGGGCGACGAGCGTCGCGAAGCCCCGGAGGTCGTCGCGCAGGCCCTTCGCCAGCGCGCCGCCGGCGGCCCGCACGGCGACGGGGACCTTCGTGGCGTCCTCGCCGTACCGCTGCTGCGCGTAGCCCCAGAGGTCCGGCTCCACCTGCAGGACGGAGAGCCGCGCCCCGCCCTCCTGCATCCGACGGAGGGCGACGGTGAGGTCGGCGACGACCGGGCGCAGCACGGACGGATCCCGGAGGCCCGTGAGGACCTTGTCGCGCTCGTGGGTCAGGTGGTCGGCGCCCTCGGTCTGCTGCAGGACGTAGTAGGAGAGGAACGGCACCTGGCCGTGGCTCGCCGAGTCCGAGACGAACGCGGTCGCGTAGCTGCCGTTGCCCTGGCGCCAGCGCTGCCAGGTGCCGGGACCGCCCGCGCCGCCCGACAGGTAGGCCCAGCGCACGCCGAACGGCGCCTTCTCGCGCAATGCCGCGGCGCCGTCCTCCACGTCGCTCAGCCCGATGGCCAGGCGCGACGGCCAGCCCTTCGGGATCCCGATCGGCCGGGCCGGCTTCCGCTTCGGCTTCGCGGCCCGGGCCATCGCGGTGGGGACGTTCGCGATGCCGGGAGTCGTCGCCGCGGGGACGCCGGCGCCGCCGGGGGTCGTGGCCGCGCGGGTGCGCGTCGCGTCGCCCGTCGAGCCGCACGCGGCGATCGACAGCACCAGGAGGACCCCGGCGGCGGCTCGGGCGCCGGGGCGGCCGCTGCGCATCACGCTACGGCGCCGCACCGATGCCCGGAACTCCCGAGGAGGGCGGCGGCGAGGACGGCTGCTGCTGGGTCGTCGTCGTGGTCGTGGTGGTCGTCTCGCGGCGCTCTTCCGGAGACGTCGCCCGGACCGGGATGCCCAGCCGGCGGCGCACGCGGTTCGCGGTGGCCGTCGACAGCGGCGTGAGCTCGTCGCGTTGCACGAGCGTGGTGTTCTCGTTCAGCACGTAGGCGATGAGCGTACGCGCCGCGACCGAGGTCAGGCGCCGGTCGTCGCCGTAGACGTAGACGCCGCGGGACAGCGGATAGCTCTGCGCGTTGATCGTCGCCTGCGAAGGGAAGCGGCAGTTCGGCGCCGCGGAGTTCCTCCCACGCCCGTCGCGCGGATCGACCTCCAGCGGCCGCAGCATGTCGGCGTGCGCCTCGTAGTACGGGTAGCTCACGATCCCCAGACGGCCCGGCCCGAGCGTCTGGGGGAGGCTCTGGTTGCGGAACTGGCGTGCGGCGCGGGCGACCGCGACGCGCTCCTGCCGATCGGCGACCCGGTTCGCGGACCGCTGGGCGGCGGCGACGCGCTGGGCGTTGCGCTGGCGCAGCGCCGTGGGGTCGCGGACCGCCTCCTTCCGGCGGGTGCGGGCGCGGTTCTCGCGCTCGATCTGTGCCACGACGCGCTGCGACGCCTCGCGCACGAGGCGCCGGCGGGTCGCGGCGAACTCGCTACGACGTCGCTGCGCGTAGCGCGTCCGGTAGGACGAGACCCGCTGATCGAGCAGCGCGACGAGGTCGTCGCCGGACACGTAGGAGCCGATCCGCGTCTCGTCGTCGACGGTCCGCAGGTCCCCGCGCAGGTCCGACTCCAGCAGCTCGCCGATCGACTTGTCGAAGACGACGCGGCCGACGGTCTGCATGATCCCGGAGGAGAGCCGCGGCGCCATCACGCCGAGCGGCTTGTCGGCGAAGCCGACGTCCTGCCAGTTGCGGATCGTCGACCCGCGGCGCAGCAGCTGTTGCAGGCCGGCGACCGTCATGCAGTCGCCGCCGAGGTCCACGCGGTTGCGGGTCACCACGACCGCCGTGGTGAAGCCGATCGTCACCGGGCTGCCGACCGAGAGGCCGTTCGCGCGGCAGCGGGCGAGCTCGTCGCTCGTGATCGGGCGCGAGCTCTGCAGCAGGTCGATCCGGCCCGCGCAGAGGTCCTCGAAGCCCGAGTCGGCGGGCTGCACGCGGACGCCGTAGCTCATCGAGCTGTTGCGCGACTGCAGCGCCTCGACGGCCCGCTTGAGCAGCGACCGCTCGCCGGACACGGAGACCTCGGCGGAGCCGTCCGGGCGGCTGGGCAGCGACGAGCGCCGCTCCTGCTCGGCGACGAGCCGCTCGCGGGCCGCGGCCTCGCGCTGCTCGGCCGCAGCGCGATCCCCCCGGATGACGTCGCTGTCGGTCCTGACCCCGCAGCCGGCGAGGGCGAGGGCGGCCGCCGCGCACGCGAGCGCCGGGCGCAGGACGTGGCGGGCGCTCATCGGACCGCCTCCTCGGGCGCGTCGTCGTCGTCGAGCTCGCGGCCGAGGTCGACGACCTCGAAGTCCGAGAGCCGCAACTCGCCGAGCTCGTTGCCGTACAGCAGCCGGCCGTAGTCGTAGTTGCTCTGCGCGTAGAGCGTCGGCGCGTCGGCGCGGTCCACGACGATCGCGCCGTACTCGCGCAAGGCCCGGACGATCGCGCGCGCCGAGCGCTCGCGGACGGTGTCCAGGCGCCCCGTCGAGCCGTCGCCGGCGAGCGACGAGTCGTCGCGCTCGATCGTCGAGCTGCTGACGAGCGGGTTCGAGCGGTTGACCTCGGCGGGATCGACCACCGCGGGGTCGGAGGTGCGCAGCCGACCGGCGGCCCGCAGGGCGCGGGTCGCCGCGTCCGCCTTCAGCCGCAGCCGCGCGCCCTCGGGCAGCGACCGCGCCGGGCCGAGCCCGTTGGTCGTCGAGGCCGGCCGCACGAAGCGGCCCGCCGCCGGGGAGGGCACCGAGATCGCCAGCGCGTGGTCGATCCGCCCGGCCCGCAGCTCCTGCGGGCGGATGAGGCCCGCCAGCAGCGGCACGCCCGACCCGCGGACGCTCGGCGTGCGCGGCGTGTCGGCGGACTCGAGGATCCCGGCGCCGTCGCCGGTCAGGCGCCAGCGGCGGGAGAACTGGTACGAGATCGTGTCACCGACCCGCCGGGCGCGCCAGAGGTCCCAGACGAGGTCCTGCTGCTCGTCGACGAGGATCATCCAACCGTCGTGGCCGGGGTCGGAGCTCGCATCGTCGGGCAGTCGCAGCTCGCTCGGCACCGCTCCGCCGCCGGCGACGCAGCGCCCCTGGCGGCAGACCAGCCGCACCACGCGCCCGGTGCCCACGCGGTAGACGGGCGGGGCCCAGCCGCGCGTGTTGACGAACAGCCGCCGGCGGTTCAGCCGCGAGCGGCGCGAGATGTCGTCGCGGGGCCCGGGCGACGCCGCTGCCAGGCGGATCATCCGCGGGGAGTCCAGGTCCGCGCTGGCACCCGCCACGCGCTGGTTCCAGACGCTGGAGGCGGCGAACGGCTGGTCGCCGCCGGCGTCGCTCGTCGCCGCGCGCGGCGTCGTCCGCGTGCCGGGGGTCGCGGAGCTCGTGGTCGTCGCGCCGTCGTCGCCGGACCCGCAGCCGGCGAGGGCGAGCAGCATCGCGGTCGCCAGAGCGACCGGCACGGAACGGCGGGGGGTCACGGCGCGAGCTCCGGCTGGGTGGTGGCGAGGGGGTCCGCGCCGGCGCTGCCGGTCGTCGTCGTGCCGGTGCGCGTGCCGGACCCGGAGGAGGCACCCGACCCGGCCGAGCCGCTGCGCGAGCTCGAGCCGGTGCCGGACGTCGCCGGCCCGACGGCCCGACGCGGGTCGTTCGCCGAGACGAGCAGGAGCGTCGTCGATCCGACGGAGAAGACGGGCTGCAACCCGCGCACGCGGCCCCGCGTGGCGCCCGGCCACGTCCGCTCGATCGCGTCGCCGCCGGTCCCGGGGGCCACGAGCATGTAGCGCACGCGCCCCCACGGCGAGCGAATCAGCGACTGGAACCGGCCGTCGCCGCGGTCGACGCGGTCGGCGAAGACCTCCGGGCGGCCGCTGAGCAGGATGACGCCCGCCGTCGTCGAGTTGTCGGCCAGGACGCTGTTCTTGCGCTTGCCGGCCATCGCCTTGATGAACGCCGCCATGCGCTGGTCGGCGGAGATCCCGACGTTGTAGCCGCCGCGCGACCGCGTGCCCTCCTGGTCCTGGCCCGGGTGCAGCAGGCCGCGCAGGAAGGCCTGCTCGAGGTTCTGGTACGGGTAGCGGTCCATCGCCACCCCGGTGATCGGGATCGACGCCGCGAGCCCGACGAGCGTCAGCGTCATGCCCGCGGTACCGCCGACGCGCGAGAGCCACGCGGCGGCCGCGAGGCCGAGGACGGCGACCGGCAGCGCCGAGCGCAGCGAGAGGAGCGCGAGGTCGTCGTTGACGACGACGTCGCCGACCATGATCGCCACCGCGCCGACGGTGAGGAGCACGAGCCCGCTGGCGATCGCGTCGCCGAGGCTCGCGCGCCAGATGAGGGCGACGAGTGCCAGCAGCGTCGTCGTCGTGGAGCCGAGCAGGAGCCAGCCGGTGTTCGACAGCAGCGAGCCGACGTCCCACGGCACGGGCGCGCCGGACGCCAGCCCGTGGCTGTCGCCGGTCGACTGCAGCCAGCCGAAGGGGTCGCCGGCGATGACCCAGCAGACGACGATCCAGACGATGATCGACGCGAACGGCGGGGCGAGCACCGTCGTGACGAGGCCCTCGCGCTCGCGCTCGTCGGCCCCGTGGCGCACGAGCGCCAGGTAGATGACGAGCATGATCAGCGGGGCCCAGATCATGAACCCGAAGCGGGTCACGCAGAGGAGGCCCAGCGCGATGCCGACGCCGGCCACGAACCGCGGCTGGTCCTCGATGACCCAGGTGAAGAGGAAGTAGAGCGCGCCGGCGAGCGCCGCGAGGTAGACCATGTCCGGCAGGCCCGTGCCGGCGTAGAAGAGCCAGCGCGGGTTCGCCGCGACGAGCAGGACGGCCGCGACGCGGAACGCCATCGGCATGCCGCAGCGGGCGAACGTGCGGTGCACGAACAGCAGCGCGATCGCCGCCCAGAAGCCCGACGCGACCGGCAGGGCCACGAGCGAGCTCGCCAGCGGCTTGACGAGAGCGAAGGGCAGGAGCGCGATGGTCTGCAGCGGCGGCTGGTCGAAGCCGATCGCCGCGAGCTTCGCCGGGTCGTTGTGCCAGACGTAGAACGCCCGGCTCATCGCGCTCAGCGCGTCGCCGGGGACGACGTGCTGGACGACCACCGCGTGGTAGCCGACGGCGGCGAAGAGCGCCCACCCGAGGACGAAGACGAGCAGCGCCTCGATCCAGTGGACCGGGACGGGCGCGGGGACGTCGTCGGGGCGGCGCGGCGCGGCCGGCCCGAGGTCGGAGGGCACCGGCGTGTCGAGCAGCTGCGCGACCGGGCGGCGGCCGCGCGCCGCGATCTCGAGCTCAGTGGACATGCGTCGGGGCGTCGGAGGTCGTCGTCGGCGCGGTGGCGGACGCGCTCGGGGCGGGGGCGAGGGCCGCGGCCGGCGCGGGCCCGGACGCGGGCAACGCCGGAGCGTGGCTGGCGTCGAGGCCGTGGACGGTCTTCTCCCAGTAGAACGGGTTCGTGACGAGCTGCCGGAAGCCCTTCCAGGCGGCCATCGACATGAAGCCCCAGTAGATCGGGGTGAAGAGCGCGTACCGGACGAGGTGGAAGTACCCGCGGTGGATCGTTCCCGCGAGGTTCGCGTACGTGAAGACGAAGTTGCCCACGAGCAGCTGCGCGACGGCCGCGTAGAAGACGAACCCGGGGAACATCTCGCGGATGAACCCGAGCTGGGTCAACGTGAAGAGCGTGGTGAGGAACCAGCTGACCGGGTTGAAGAGGAAGGTCAGGCTGCCGCCGACGATCAGCTGGAAGCTGATGAACCCGCGCAGCCCGAGCTGCCGGAACGTCCGGATCGGGTGGCGCATGTGGACGAGGTACGTCTGGAAGTACCCCTTGATCCAGCGCGACCGCTGGCGGATCCAGTTGTGGATGTCCGAGTTGGCCTCCTCGTAGGTCGAGGAGTCCACGACGGCCGTGTGGTAGCCGGCCCGCGCCAGGCGGATGCCGAGGTCGGCGTCCTCCGTGACGTTGTACGGGTCCCAGGCACCGAGCTCGAGGAGCTTGTCGGTGCGGAAGTGGTTCGAGGTGCCGCCGAGCGGGATCGGCGCGTTCGCCGCGTCCAGCCCGGGGAGCATGAGGTCGAACCACATCGAGTACTCCGCCGTGAACCAGCGGGTGAGCAGGTTCTGGTCGGCGTTGAAGTAGTTCAGCTTGCCCTGGATGCAGACGACGTCGTCCGGGGCCTTGCGGAACGCGACGACGACCTTCTTCAGCTGGTCGGCGTCGGGGCGGTCCTCGGCGTCGTAGATGACGGTGATCTCGCCGGTGGCCTGGATCATCCCGAAGTTGCAGGCCTTCGGCTTCGTCTTCGGCAGGCTGTCCGGGACGATGACGAGCTTGAAGTGGGCGGGGAGGTTCAGCGCCCGGATCGCGTCGATCGTCTCGTCGTCGTCGGCCTCGCACAGGAGGCGGACGTCGAGCTTGTGCCGCGGGTAGTCGAGCCCGTGGATGCCGTTGACGAGGCGCGGGATGACCGCCGCCTCGTGGAACAGCGGGACGAGGATCGTGTAGACCGGCAGCGTCCGGGCGTCGAGCTCGGCGATCTCCTCGTCGGTGACGTCGACGCGCGCGTGCCGGCCGAGGCTCTGGAGGATCAGCCGCAGCTTGTACAGCGAGACCGAGAGGTGGAACGCGCTGTAGAGGCCGAAGACCACGGCGAGCGTGAGGATCGGCTTCCAGACCACGCAGCCGACGAAGGCGATCGCGACGAGCAGGAAGAAGAGCTTCTGCGCCGTGGTCGCCACGACGCTGCCGGAGTTCTCCGGGTCCGTGAGCTGCAGCAGGTCGACGGCGGTCCGCGAGTACGCGTGCTCGTTGAGCCGCTGCAGCAGCTGGTCGATCTGCGTCGGCGTCGCGAGCGCCTCCTGGACGGTGAGCTCCGTGACCTCGGCGAGGCGGTCGAGCTCGTCGTCGTCGAGACGGTCGTGCGCGGCGACGAGGAGGTTCCCCTCGCGGATCGCGATCGGGACGATCCGCAGCTCGCGCTGGACGACCTCGGGCACCTCCTCCAGCGCCGCGGGCTCGGGCTCGACGGCGCCGAGGTCCACGGCGGGAAGGCGGTGCAGGCGCGCGAGGGCGCGCAGCAGCGCGGCCTCGTCGATCAGGCCGTCGTGCAGCAGGAGCTCGCCGAGCCGTCCACCGGCCTGCTCCTGGTAGCGCAGCGCGGCGTCGATCGCGATCGGCGACACGGCGCCGTGCGCGATGAGGATGTCGCCCAGGCGCGAGCGCCGCAGGTCCTCGGTCTCGTGCTCGCCGTGGAGCTCCTCGGGCGGGAAGCGGCGGTCGATCGCGCGGGCCAGGTCGTCGGCCGCAGCCACCACGAGGCGCACCGGGCGCCCGAAGCGGCGCTCGAGGGCCGTACCGCCGTCGTGGGCGGCGGGATCGACGACCGCGACGGTGACCTGCCCGTCGTGGAACGCGAGCGGCAGCGCGCGCAGCTCACGCGACTCGGCCTCCGAGAGGAGCCCGGCCACGAGCGGCCCTGGGGGCGGGTGCTCGGCGAGGTTGACGAGCTCGATCCCGAGGCGCTCGGCCGTCCGACGGGCCCAGGCGGCGGCGAGCGAGTCGCCGCCGGCGTCGTGGTCGCTCATGCGGCGGCCTCCGAGGACTCGGGGCTCGCCGCGCTCGCGCGGTTGCGCGCGCGGCGCGCCTGCCAGCTCATGACGACGAAGGCGACGGCGATGACGATCAGCGGGACGGCGAGGAAGACGACGAAGAAGACGGCGAACACCAGCGCGGCGAGCGTGCCGGCGATGATCGGCTTCACGACCCGCTCCCGAACTCGACGACGATCCGGCCCTGCGCGAGGTAGCAGCGCTCGACCGCGCGGCCGAGCTCCGTGCGCAGGAGGCCGGCCAGCGGTGCGGGCCGCGTCAGCGCCACCCGCAGGACGACCTCGGTGTCGTCGAACGCGACGACGCCGACGCTCTCGATCACCGGCAGGGCCGCGAGCCGGTCGACGATCCCGTCGAGGTCGCCGAGGTCGTGCAGCGGTCCGAGGACGATCTCGACGACGTCCGAGCTGATGAGCGGGACGCCCTCCAGGCCCGCGTCGACCGGCCGGGCCGCCGGGCCCGCGCCGTAGGAGGCCCAGGCCGCCTGGCTCTCGCTGACCTCCTCGACGGTCGCGAGCTCGGCGTCGACGGCCCGCTCGCGCGCGGCGAGCCCACCCGCGTGCGGGACGACGTCGCCGCCGCCGACCCCGTCGGCGGAGTCCGGCTCGGCCACGACCCCGGCCGGGGCGTCGGCGTCCGGCGCCGGGTCGAAGCCCATCATCGAGACGCCCTGCTGCTCGGCCTGCTGCGCCTGCAGCGCGGCGTGGGCGGCCTGCGTGCGGGCGACCGGATCGAGGGGCGCGATCTCCTCGGCCGGCGCCGGCGCGGCCGGAGCGGCCTCCTCGACGACCTCGGCCGGAGCGGCGTACGGGTCGGCCGACGGGCTGCGCGGGGCGGGACCGAGCGCCTCCTCGGCGTCCGCGGCGCTCGCAGCGAGGATCATCGCGGCCGCGGCGAGGGCGCGGCTGGCCTCGCCGACCGCGTTGCGTAGCTCGTCGAGCGACGCGCGCAGGGCGGCGAGCTCGGCGCCGTCGGGTTGATGGGAGTGCTCAGGCATGGTTCTGGGGGCCGGGACGGCGCGACGGACCCGCGGACGCGGGAGGCCCGGCGCCGAGGGTAGCGGCGGCCGGACCGCGTGGCGAAGCCTGCACGCTCAATCTCGTCGAACGGGCTGGCTGCCCCATGCCCCGAACCCTCCTCCCCGACACCTGTCCACGTCGCAGGGTCATCCCCTCGGAGGACGCCGAGGTCCCCCGACGGTCCGGCCGGGCCCGCTCGGCAGCCCCTCCAGCAGCGCCGCCGCGACCGCGCCCGGGCGGCTGATCGGCGCATAGTGGCCGCCCGCGACGAGCACGGGCTCCAGCCCGAGGCGCTCCGCGACGACGCGCCGCTGGAACGCCGGGGGGAAGAAGCGGTCGTCGGCCGCCAGCAGGACGCGGGTCGGCGCCCCCGGCCAGCGCGCCAGCGGCCACGGCTCCGCCATCGCGCGGGCCTGGACGTCGCGCTCGTGCACGCGCGACTCGGCCACGAGCGCCGGAGGCACGTCGTGGTAGAACGCCGCGTCGTCGTCCGTGCCCTCGAGCTCGCCGTGCCCGGTGTCGGTCCACCAGTCCGCGACGGACTCGCCGAACCGGGGGATCATCGCCGCGAGCAGCACGAGCTGCGCGACGGGACGACGGACGGCCACGAGCGGCGCGGTGAAGCCGCCGAGGGAGTGCCCGACGACCACGGGCGGCGGCGGGTCGGCCGGCATCGCGGCCACGACCGCGTCGGCGAGATCCCACAGCCCCGCGTCCGGGTCGTCGCTCGGCAGATCCACGGCGAGCACGTCGTGCCCGGCGGCCTGCAGGCGCGGAGCGACGCGGTGCCAGTCCCAGCGGCTGCCTCCGCCGCCGTGGACGAGGACGAAGAGGTGGCGGCGCGGCGCGGGGTCCATGCCGGTGACGACCGGCGTCCGCCCCCGGACTCATCGGGGGAGCGCGACGCGCGGCGCAGCTCAGGGCAGCTCCGGCGGCAGGCCGAAGGACGCGAAGAGCTCGGGCTGCACGAACCCGGTGACCTCGCGGATCCGGTCGCCGTCGAGCGTCAGCACCTGCAGCACGGTCGGTCGGTGCGTGCTGGTCGCGTCGTCCCACGAGTACGTGCCGAACGCCGGTTGACCGCTCGCGCTCGTCGCGACGACCCGCACGCGCCGCCGGCCCAGCGCGTCGTAGACGCGGCCGTTGAACGCCCAGTCGCGGAGGAAGGTCAGGAAGCCGGCGCCGCGGAACCACGTCGCCATCGGCGGCATCGCGATGACCGCGTCGTGGACGAGCATCGCCTCGATCGCGGCGACGTCGCCGGCCTCCCACGCCGCGAGGTAGCCGTCGACGATCGCGCGGAGCCGCTCGTCGCCGATCGCGCGGAGCGTCGCCTGCTGGCTCTGGGCCGGCAGCTTCTCGTCGACGGTCCGCCGCGCGCGCTGCAGCGCGCTGTTCACCGAAGCGACCGTCGTGTCGAGCGTGTCGGCGACCTCCTTCGCGGAGTAGCCGAGGACCTCGAAGAGGATGAGCGCGGCGCGCTGGCGGGCGGGCAGGTGCTGCAGCGCGGCGACGAACGCGAGCTCGACCGACTCGCGCTGCGCGTAGCGCGCCGCGGGCGCGGCCGGACCGGCGGCGTGATCGGCGTCCCCGAGCCACGCGTCGGGGAACGGCTCGATCCAGGCGGACTCCGTCAGCGGGCGCCCGGGCCCGAGCGCCGCGTCGGACTCCGGGCCGAGATCGACCGGCATCACGCGCTTGCGCCCGCGCGCGATCGCGTCGAGGCAGACGTTCGTGGCGATCGAGTAGAGCCAGGAGCGCGGCGAGCTGCGGCCCTCGAAGCCGGGCAGCCCGCGCCACGCGCGCAGGAGCGATTCCTGGACGGCGTCCTCGGCGTCGTGCAGCGAGCCGAGCATCCGGTAGCAGTGCGCCTGGAGCTCGCGGCGGCGCGGCTCGACGAGGCGCCCGAACGCCGCCTCGTCGCCGCGGCGGGCGGCGGCCAGCAGCGCGCGGTCCTCGGTGGCGGTCCCGGCCATGCCGGCAACCTACCCGGCGGCGTGCTCCCCGCCGGCGGGACGGCCGGCGACCGCGCGCCGATCCTCGTCGCCCGGTCGCGCCCAGCGTCGCAGCGGGTGGTCGGGTCCGGCTCCGGGGCCCGGGCGGGGCGTGACCTCGCGGGGGTCCAGCCGCTCGCCGCAGCAGCCGCAGACGACCACCGCGTGGGTGTCGCAGCCGCAGCTCTCGTGGCGCAGCAGCGTCGGCGGGCCGTCGGGCAGGCCCGTGTGGCGATCGCCCCAGTCCATGAGCGCCGCGATGATCGGGTAGAGCTCGAGCCCCGCCGGGGTCAGCCGGTACTCGTAGCGGACGCGCTCGCCCGCCGCCTCGTAGGGCCGCCGCTCCAGCACCCCGCGGTCCTCGAGCATCCGCAGGCGGTCGGTGAGGACGTTGCGCGCGACGCCGGTGCCGCGCTGGAAGTCCTCGAACGTCCGCGCGCGGAGGAACGCCGCCTGGAGGATCCGGAAGACCCACCGCTCCCCGAGGATCGCCGAGGCCCGCGAGACGGAGCAGTCGATGGTCGCGAGCTCGTCGTGCCGCACACGCCCAGCGTAGCGCCCGTGCCGTCGTGAGTTGCAGATCGCAACGCTCCGCCCTAGGGTGCGTTGCGATTCGCAACCCAGGGCGGCGCCCGTCGCCCGGGAACCCGGACCGGAGCACCCGATGACCCGACGCACGCTCGCGCTCGTCGCCCTCTGCGGCGGCGCCTTCCTCGGCTTCCTCGACGCGACGATCGTGAACGTCGCGTTCCCCGACATCCGCGCGTCGTTCCCCGAGGCCGGCACCTCGGAGCTCTCCTGGATCCTCGACGGCTACTTCATCGCCCTCGCCGCGTTCCTCATCCCGGCCGGCGGGATCGCGGACCGGATCGGCCGTCGGCGCGTGTTCGTCGGCGGGATCGCCGCGTTCTCGATCGCCAGCGCGCTCTGCGCCCTCGCCCCGACCTGGGAGACGCTGATCGCCGCGCGGATCCTCCAGGGCCTCGCCGCGGCCGTCGCGACGCCGTCGTCGCTCGCGCTGCTGCTGCCCCTCTTCCCCGTCGAGCGACGGGCGCAGGGCGTCGGCATCTGGGGCGCGTCGGCCGCGCTGGCGGCGGCCTGCGGACCGCCGCTCGGCGGGCTGCTCGTCGAGGTCGCCGACTGGCGCTGGATCTTCCTCGTGAACCTGCCGCTCGGCCTGCTCGTCGTGCTCGTCGCCCTGCGGACGCTCGACGAGCAGCGCGACGAGCGAGCGACGGGCCTCCCGGACCTCGGCGCGTCCGTGCTGGCCGCGCTCGGCCTCGGGCTGCTCGCGCTGGCGATCGTCGAAGGCGAGCGGTGGGGATGGACGAGCGCGGGCACCCTCGGCTCGGCGGCCGCCGCCGTCGTCCTCACCGCGCTCGTCGCGCGCCGCTGCGCGACGCACCCGCGGCCGCTCGTCGATCCGGCGCTCCTGCGCTTCGCCGGGTTCCGCTGGGGCAATCTCGGGACCCTGCTGTTCGCGATGGCGTTCTTCGCGACGATCCTCGGGAACATCCTCTTCCTCACCGGCGTCTGGCGCTACTCGGTGCTCGACGCCGGCCTGGCGACCGTCCCGGGCCCGCTGGCCAGCGCGATCGTCGCGGGTCCGGCCGGCCGCCTCGCCGACCGGCTCGGCCACCGGGCGGTGATCGTGCCCGGTGCGCTCGTCTACGCCTGCGGGCTCCTGCTCCTGCGCGGGGCCGGCAGCGAGCCCGACTGGGTCGGGACGTGGCTGCCGGCGATGACCCTCACCGGGATCGGCATCGGGCTCGCGTTCCCGACGCTCGGGGCCGCGGCGGCCGCGGACGTCCCGCCGGAGCGGTTCGGCGTGGCGAGCGCCGTCAACGGCGCGTTCCGGCAGTTCGGGGCGGTGCTGGGCACCGCGATCCTCGTCGCGATCGTCGGCGAGCCGACGACGCTCGCCGCCGCGAGCGCGGCCGCCGACGACGGGTACCTCTTCGGGATCGTCGCCGCCCTGCTCGCCGGCGGCGCGGCCCTGGCGCTGCGCCCCCGGGCCCGTCCGGCGTCCGTCGATCCCGTGCCCGAGCCGGCCGCCGCCGGCTGACGAGCCGCGGGCCACGGACGCCGACGGCGGTCGCCCGTGCCGCGGGATAGCGTCCCCGGGGTGAGCGACGAGATCCTGATCGAGCGCGACGGCGGCGTCGCGACCATCCGCCTGAACGCCCCCGAGCGGCGCAACGCGCTGACGGTCGAGATGGCGCAGGCCCTGATCGACGCCTGCGACGCGCTCGACGCCGACGCGACGGTCGGGGCCGTCGTCGTCACCGGCGAGGGCGGCTACTTCTCGGCCGGCGGCGACCGGCCGACGCTCGCCGCGGCGGGCGCGCGCCCGGCCGACCCCGAGGAGTACGACGGGATGAGCACGATCTACCGCTCGTTCGCGCGGGTCGGCGAGCTCGCCGTGCCGACGATCGCGGCGATCGTCGGCGGCGCCGTCGGCGCCGGGATGAACCTCGCGATGGCCACCGACCTGCGGATCGTCGCGACCGACGCGCAGCTCCTCTCGGGCTTCATCCCGATCGGACTGCACCCCGGCGGCGGCCACGGCGTGCTGCTCGGCCGCAGCGGCAACCGCGAGGCGACGAACGCCCTGGCGCTCTTCGGCCAGCGGATCGACGGCGCGCAGGCCGTGACCCTCGGCTTCGCGTGGGAGGCCGTCGCGGCCGCCGACGTGCTCGCGCGTGCGCAGGAGCTCGCGGCGATCCCGGGCGCCGACCCGGCCCTCGCCCGCCGGACGGCCCGCTCGCTGCGGATCGAGCTCGGTCCGCCGGCGATCTCGTGGCCGGCCGCGCTCGAGCTCGAGCGCCCGTCGCAGATGTGGTCGATGCGGCGCAAGGACCTCGCGGGCTGAGCGCGGGCGACGCCGCGCCGCCCGCCGCGGCCCGGCGTCGGGCGGTGCGCGCGTCAGCCCCGCAGGAGCTGCTCGATCCCGCCGTCGACCCGCCAGGGGACGCCGGGATCGGTCGCCCGCGGCGCGACGAAGTCGTCGCGCACGAGCGTGAAGCGCAGGTCCAGCCCGCGCCCGGTGACGCGCACCACGGCGCGTTCGCCGGTCACGCGGGTCGCGAAGTCGAGCTTCGAGATCGTGCGGTCCGACGCGGACGGCTCGTCCGTCTGGCCCGGCAGCACCGCCGCGACCTTCCCCAGCGCACCGCGGCAGGACCCGGCGGGCCCCTCGTCGAGGCGCCGCTGCTCGCGCTGGGTGAGCAGCGCGCAGGCGCGCGCCCCGTTCGCCTGGCCGACGGTCGCCAGCAGCAGCCGGCTGACCGCGGTCCGCGGGTCGTCGTCGGGGAACCGCTCGGCGTCGCCGCACCCCGTCGCACCCCAGGCGAGGAGCGCCGCGGCGCCGAGCGCGAGGACCCGGGCGGGTCCCCGCCTCACTCCTCGTCCTCGTCGTCGGCGTAGAGCGACTCGCGCGCGAGCTCCTTGCCGCTGCCGTCGACGATCCGGACCTCGAGCGTGTCGCCGTGGTAGTCGTCGGGCGCCAGCAGCGTGAACGTCCCCTCGCGCAGCGGGCAGCGGTCGACGACGGTCTCGTCGAGGACGGCGATGGCGTGGTCGCCGCCGGAGACGAGCGCCCGGCCCCAGACGAGGGTCATCGCGGCGACGTCGCCGTCGCCGCGCCAGGAGCCGACGACCGCGTCGCAGAGGTCGATCGTCCAGTCGGGGTTGTTCTCGGCGAGCTCGCTCGTGACGTCGGCCTCGCCCTCGAGCGCGCGCGGCTCCGAGCCGTCCTCGTCCGCCGGGACGTAGCGGACGTGGCCGTAGACCTCGAGCCCCGTCGAGGTGCGCGTCGAGACCGGCACGAACGTCCGGCCGTGCCACGTGCGGTCCGGGTACCAGGTGAACTCGCCGGCCTCGCCGATGCCGTCGGCGGGCCACTCCTCGTCGGGGTCGAGCTCGACCTCGCCGACGGCGGAGTCGAAGGCCGCCTTCAGCCGCGCGGCCCAGCGGCCGTACGGGGCGGTCTCCTGCGGCGGCTCGGCCGCGTAGCGGGGCAGGAAGCGCTCGAGCTCAGGCATCGGGCGCCAGTCTAGGGACACCTCCGCGCCCGGCGGCGACGCGCCACGCCGTCGGGCGGGTGGCGCCCCGACCGGCGCCGGAGCGCCGGTCCGGTCAGGGAGCGACCCAGGTGAACGACATGTTCGTCGTCGGCAGGCTCGGGTCGAGGTCCGCGTCGGCCCCGCGGGTGTAGACGCCGATCTCGACGTAGTCGTTGCGCTCGAGCCGCGCCACGGTGCTGATCGTCTGCTGCAGTCCCTGGCCCGGGGTGTTCGCCCGCGTGTCCGCGGCGAGGAACTCGCTGCGCGACCGGTGGATGCCGATCGTCCGGGTCGCCGTGTCGGACTGCGCGGGCCACTCGATCGACGCGGTGATGAGGTACGTGCCGGCGCGGGCGGGACGGATCCAGCTCGACGCGGTGCACTCCTCGTCGTGGATCGACGTCGCGTCGTAGACCTCGGTCCGCCAGACGAGCCATTGCGCGTAGCTCTTGTTGCCCAGCACCGTCTTCGTGCTCGTCGCGCAGTAGAGGATCGGGTTGCGCAGGCGCACCGCCGGGAGCGCCGCCTGGTGCTCGGGCCCGACGCTGCCGGCGGCCAGCCCGGGGTTCGGGAAGCTCCCGGTCAGCACGCCCCCGGCGGGGCCGGTCGACGGCCCGGCGGGACCCTCGGGCCCGGCGGGGCCACGCTCCCCGGCGGGGCCACGCTCCCCGGCCGGACCGCGCGCGCCGGCGTCGCCCTGCGGGCCCGGCGTGCCGTCCGCGCCGGTGGCGCCCTGCGGACCGGCGTCGCCCTGCGGACCGGCCGGGCCGCGCTGGCCGCCCTCGCCCCGGGCGCCCGCCTCGCCGCGCGCGCCGGGGTCGCCCTTCGGCCCCGCAGCGCCAGCGGGGCCGCGGGCACCGGCCGGCAGGTCCCCCCGACGGAAGTCCCGGGCGCGCAGCGACCGGTCGCGGACGTCGGCGGAGGTCACGCTCCCGTCCTTGATGTCGCGGCCGGTGATCATCACGGCGGCGGTCGCGGTCGAGCCGAGCGACACGAAGAGCGCGAGCAGCGCCAGCAGGTGCGCGGAGCTCACCCGGGGACGGCGGCGCAGGGCGCGCAGGACGGGACGGGAACCGGACACCCGGCGATCGTGGCGCGCCCCCGTCCCCGGCCGCATCGGGGACCTCCCGAGCGCCCCGGGCCGTCCCGCGGGACCTCGAGGGCCATCCGGCCGGGACCTCAGGCGGGCGGCGCCGTGCCGTCGGCGACCGCGGCCGCGCGGGCCTGCAGCCGTCGGGCGCGCGCGTCCGGGTCCGGGACCGGGACCGCATCCAGCAGGCGACGGGTGTACGGGTGGCCGGGCCGGGCGTAGAGCTCCTCGGAGGTCGCCAGCTCGACGATCTCGCCGGCGAACATCACGGCGATCCGGTCGCACATGTAGCGCACGACCGAGAGGTCGTGGGCGATGAAGAGCAGCGAGAGCCCGAGGTCGCGCTGCAGCCGGCGCAGCAGGTTGAGGATCTGCGCCTGGATCGACACGTCCAGCGCGGAGACGGGCTCGTCGGCGATGAGGAGCTTCGGCTCGAGCGCGATCGCGCGGGCGATCCCGATCCGCTGCCGCTGCCCGCCGGAGAACTCGTGCGGCAGCCGGTTGTAGTGCTCCGGGTTCAGCCCGACGAGG
>JALRCL010000531.1 GCA_023268575.1 Patulibacter sp. | reverse complement strand
CGCTCGCGGAAGGCCGTGTATCCGCCGTCGGCCCCCGTGTTGCGGAAGATCCCCGAGCTGTGCGGGAGGAGGCCGGTGAGGATCGTGGCGCGCGAGGGGCAGCAGAGCGAGTTCGTCACGACGTGGCGCAGGAGCGTCGCGCCGTCGCGGCGCAGTGCGCGGACCTCGGGCATGAAGCGCAGGAGGTCGCTCGAGAGGTCGTCGGCGAGGACGAAGACGACGTTCGGCCGCCCGTCGGGCGGGGTGGGCGCGGGCGCGGGTTCCGTGGACGCAGGAGCAGGCGGCGTGGCGTCGGTACCGGTCTCCGCCGCCGGCAGCGTGCCGCCGAGGACGTTGCCCAAGCCCGCCCCGGCGGGCGCCGCCGCACCGGCGGGCGCGGCGAGGCCGAGCGCGAGGAGCAGGGCGGCGAGGAACGAGCGGGCTGGACGGGGGAGCTGGCGGAGCACGGCGAGGACGACGACGGCCGCGGGCGGGCGAGCGCTCGCGGCGGATGGGCGCGATCGGACGGCCGGTCGATGATGACGGCTCGGCCGCGCCCGCGGCGCAGCCCGCTCGGCGCCCGTCCCGATCGGGCGGCCGCCCGCTCCGCGCGTACGGCGTCCAAGCAACGATCGTGCGCGCCGGACCACAACCTCTGGCGCCCCGGCGGGTTCCGACCCACGACGCCTCCCCCCACCCGATCGAGGATCGTGCGCCTCCACCACCCCCTTCCCCTGGCCCTCGTCGTCCTGGCCGTCGCCCCCGCGGCCGCCGACGCGGCCACCGCCAACCCGCAGCGGTTCGTCACCCGACCCGACCTCCGCCCGCCAGGGGTCGGGATCACGACGTCGACGCCGCAGGCCACCCCGGGCCTGACCTTCGCCGCCCCGAAGCGCGATGCGAAGGGCTCGCAGGCCGGCAACCTCGTCTTCGACCTGTCCGGCGCCCCGGTCTACTTCCGGCCCAGCCAGGGGACGTCGATGGACCTGCGGGTCCAGCGCTACCAGGGCCGGCCGGTGCTCACCTGGTGGGAGGGCAAGGGCTTCCGCGGCTACGGCGAGGGCACCGGCTACGTCGTGGACCAGCAGTACCACCAGGTCGCGACGGTGAAGGCCGGCAACGGGGTGAAGGCGGACTTCCACGAGTTCCAGCTCACCGATCGCGGCACCGCCCTGCTGCTCTTCTACAAGGCCCAGAAGCGGGACCTGCGGAGCTTCGGCGGCAAGAAGAACGGCCGCGTGATGGAGAACGGGTTCCAGGAGGTCGACCTCGCGACCGGCAAGGTCCTCGTCGACTGGCGCGCCCAGCGCCACGTCTCGCCGCGCGACGCGTACCACCCGGTGCCGCAGCGCTCCGAGATCCCGTGGGACTTCTTCCACATCAACTCGGTGAACCTCGACACCGACGGGAACTTCCTCGTCTCGTCCCGCAGCACGCACACGATCTTCAAGGTCGACCGCCGCAGCGGGAAGATCCTCTGGCGCCTCGGCGGCAAGCGCTCGACGTTCAAGCTCGGCCGCGGCGTGCGCTTCCTCTGGCAGCACGACGTCCACCGCCGCGCCGACGGCACGATCTCGATCTTCGACAACCGCGCCCGGGACGCGACCCAGCGCGTGAGCGGCCGGGGGATCGTCCTGCGGGTCGACGAGGGCGCGCGCACCGCGAGCCTCGTGCGGGAGTATCGGCGTCCGGGCTTCAACCGCTCGCCGAACCAGGGCAACTTCCAGACCACCGAGACGGGCAACCTGCTCGCCGGCTGGGGCGGCGAGAACCCCTACATGACGGAGTTCTCGCCGGACGGCCGGATCGTCTGGGAAGCGCGGTTCGCGCGCCGGCCGACGGAGACCTACCGGGCCTACCGCCAGAGCTGGCACGCCCAGCCGACGACGGCGCCGAAGGTCGCCGCCCGGCGCGCCGGCTCCACGACGGCCGTCCGCGCGAGCTGGAACGGCGCCACGACCGTCTCGCGCTGGCGCGTCCTCGCCGGGCCGAGCGACGCGCAGCTCGTCCCGGTCGGCGAGCGCACGCGGACCGGCTTCGAGACGCTCGTCACCGTCCCGGGCACCCACGCGCGCGTGGCCGTGGAGGCGCTGGGTGCCGACGGCACGGTCCTGAGCCGCTCGAAGGTCGCGGCCGCCGACCGCCGCTCGTACGTCGTCGAGTAGCCCGCGCGGCGGGCCGTCGCCGCACGGCCCGCCGCTACAGTGCTGCGGCGATGGCGACGCCCGAGGAGCAGGACGACGCGCGCCCCGGCGGCGCCGAGCCGGCCCGGGCGGTCCCGCCGCAGGAGCCGGCGGCCGCAGCGACGCCCGCCGTCGCGGAGGGCGGCGGCGACGCGTCCTCCCAGCGCCCGTGGCTCATCGCCCTCGCCCTCGTCGTGCTCGGTGGCCTCGTGCTGCGGCTCTGGGGCATCCGCTGGGGCCTGCCGTTCGGCTACAACCTCGACGAGCGGTCGCACTTCGTCCCACGGGCCGTGGAGTACTTCCGCTCGGGCTCGTTGGATCCCGACTACCAGCTGAACCCGTCGGGGATCACCCAGTGGATGGCCGCGGCGATGTGGCTGCGGCACTGGTCCTCGGACACGATCGTCGACGAGTGGGCCACCGATCCCGGTCGGATCTGGACGGTCGCCCGCGTCTCCTCGGCCCTCCTCTCGACCGCGGCGATCGCCCTGCTCTACGCCGCCGGCACGCGGCTGGCCGACCGTCGCGTCGGCCTGCTGTCGGCGGCGCTGCTGGCGACGGCGTTCCTGCCGGTGCACTACGGCCACCTCGCGCTGAACGACGCGCCGTCGCTGGCCTTCACCGCGCTCGGGCTCTTCGCGATCGCCGGGATCGTGCGCTTCGGCCGGCGGCGGGACTACGCGCTGGCGGGCGTCGCGCTCGGCCTCGCGGTCGGGTTCAAGTACAACGCCGCCTTCATCCTCCTGCCGCTCGGGACCGCGGTGCTGCTGCACGCGCTCGGCTGGCGCGTGCGCCCCGGCGGCACGGCCGCGCCCGCGTCCGCGTCCGGCCGCAGCGACCGCGTCGCGGGCCTGCTGCAGCTCGACCCGGGACCCGCGCAGTGGCGCGCGGCGATCACCGGGACCGTCCTGGCCGCGGTGCTCGCGGTCGTCGCGTTCTTCGTCTGCGACCCGTACGCGTTCCTGCGGCCGGGGCTGTTCGTCGACGACGTCCGCCATCTGTCGGACTACACGAAGGGCGGCCTGCTGCTCGGCGAGACGCAGCAGTCCGGATACCGGTACTACGCCTGGTCGCTGCTCTGGGGCTTCGGCGTCGTGCCGGTGCTGCTCGCCGTCGCGGGCGGCGTGCGGCTCCTCGTGCGCGACCGCTGGGTCGCGCTCCTGCTCGTGCCCGCGCCGGTGCTCTTCCTGCTCTACGTCGGCTCGCAGGGGCGCTACTTCGCCCGCTACGGGATGCCGGTGTACCCGATGCTCGCGTTGCTCGCGGCGATCGGCGCCATCGCCCTCGTCGGCTGGCTCGTGCGGGGTCGCGACTCGCGGGTCCTGCGTCGGCTGATCACCGCGGCCGTCGTCGTCGTCACGCTCGGCCAGGGCGTCGTCTGGTCGGTCCACAACGACATCGTGCTCTCGCGCGAGGACACGCGCTCGATGGCACGCGACTGGATGGTCGAGCACGTCCCGGCCCGCGCGACGATCGTCGTCGAGCCGATGATGCCGAAGGAGTGGTACGCCGACGGCGCCCGCCTGCCGGACCCGCTCTCGCGCGAGGGCTACCGCTGGAACCGGCTCGTGCGCACCGGTGCGGACAAGCGCGAGCTCATTCGGCGCTACCCGGACCTCAAGGGCAAGATCAACCGCACCGCGGACTTCGCGAACAACGGCTTCACCCTGTTCCCCGGGCTGCTGGACTTCTACCGCGAGAAGGGCGCGTGCTGGGTCGTCTCGGGCTCGATGCAGTCCGGCCGCGTGTTCAACAACCCGAAGCGGGTGCCGGAGGCGGTGAAGTACTACCGCGCGCTGGAGCGGCAGTCCGAGCTCGTCTACCAGGCCCAGCCGTTCAGCGGCCGGCGCGCGAAGCACTACTTCCAGTACGACCTCGCGTTCAACTTCGGGCCGCTGCGGTACGAGCGGCCCGGACCCGCGATCCGCGTCTACCGCCTGCGCGACTGCACGCCGCGCCTGAGCGATCCCGCCCGCCGGGGCTGAGCGCGAGCGCGCCGGGCGGCGGAAGCGGGGGTGCGCACCCGCCTGCGCGGGTAGCCTCACCCCATGAGCACCATCGATCGATCGTCGGTGACGCGACGCCGTGCGCCCGCCGCCGCCGCGCTCGCCGTCGGCGCCGCCCTCCTGCTGCCGGCGGCCGCCGGGGCCGCGGGGACCCAGCAGCGCCTGTCGGAGACGGCCTCCGGCGGCGGGATGAACGGGGTGGCCACCGAGCCCACGATCTCCTGGGACTCCCGCATCAACCGCTTCGTCGGGTTCACGAGCACGAGCACGAGCATCGGCCGGGTCGAGTCCGGCCGGCGCAACGTCTTCCTCGTGCGCCGCACCGGCCAGGCCACGCGCACCGGCAACGCCTGGCAGGCGTCGACGCCGACCCTCGTGTCCGTCGGCCGGGACGGCTCGGCGGCCAACGGCGACTCCTGGGGCATGTCGATCTCCGGCGCCACGGGCGGCGGCGACGCCCCGGTCGGCCCGTCCCGGCTGGCGTTCCTCTCGACCGCGTCGAACCTCACGAAGGGCGGCACGAGCACCGCCAGCGTCTACGTCCGCAGCGTGAACGGCGGCGCGATCCGCCGGATCTCCGCCCCGGGCGCCGCCAACGGGGTCGACGTCTCCGGCAACGGCAAGACGATCTGGCTCACGACCTCGAAGGGCCTCTACCGCTCGACCGGCGGCAAGGCGCGTCGGATCAAGGGCGGCAGCGGCTTCACCTCCCCGTCGACCAACGCCCGCGGCAACGAGGTGACCTACGCCCGCCGCGGCACGATCTACCTGCGGACCTCGCGCGGCGGCACGCGGCGGATCGGCCGCGGCAGCTCGCCCGCCGCCGACGACGGCGCGAACACGAAGAAGATCCGCGCGGTCGCCTTCGTCCGCGGCGGCACCGCCTACCGCGCGGTGATCGGCGGCCGGACCGCGTCCTTCGGCCGGACGGGCACCGACGCGGCGATCAACGCCGGCGCCTCGACCCTCGGCTTCGGCCAGGGCTCGAACGTCCGCCTGCAGGTGAAGGTCATCTCCAGCGGCAAGGACGGCGGGTACGCGCGGCCCCAGGGCAGCTGCCCGGCCGGCCAGGGCTCCGTCACCGGCGTCGCGGTGAGCACGCGCTACAACTACGTCGCGTTCACCTGCGGCGGTGGCGGGCTCTACCTGTACTACGTCGGCGCGAAGTAGCGCCGGTCCGGCCGGCCGGACCTCGTCGCCGGTCACCGGCGGCGAGGCCATCCGAGGGGTGCGGATCGAGGCTCAGCCGGGAACGAGCCGCGCGGTGGCCGCGACCGCCGCGGCGGCGACGAGCCGCACGGCGTCGGGCTCCCGCCCATCGGCCTCCGCTCGCCACGCGAGGTCGAGGTCCACCCGCGCGTCGAGGTCGATCGCGGTGCGGAACCGGACGCCCGGCGCGGGGTGCGCGACCGAGGCGGGCACGATCGACACCCCGACGCCCGCGCCCACGAGGTGCGCGACCGTCACGAGCGACGACGTCGACTGCACGACGTCGGGGATGAACCCCGCGGCGCGGCAGGCCCCCGTGATCTGGTCGAAGAGCGCGTGCCCGAGGTGGCGGTCGAAGAGCACGAACGGCTGCTCGGCGAGGTCGCGGAGGGCCAGCGACCGGCGGTCGGCCAGCGGGTGGTCGGCGGGGAGCGCGACGAGCAGCGGCTCGGCGACGATCGTCCGCGTCGCGATGCCGGTGCCCACGACCGGCGCCCGCAGGATCCCGAGCGACAGGACGCCCGTGCGCAGCATCTCGACCTGCTGAC
>JALRCL010000830.1 GCA_023268575.1 Patulibacter sp. | reverse complement strand
CGTAGGCGAGCATCGAGAGGATCGCGCCGACGTTGTCGGCGGTGCTGTGGGTGACGCTCTCCAGCGAGGACGGGTCGCCGGGATCGGCGAGGCGCGGCTCCTGCTCCAGCGCGCGGGAGCTGATGAGGTCGGCCATCGCCTCGGCCTCGGGCAGGAGCTCCTGCGCGAGCCGCTTGATCGTCGCGGCGACCTCGGGGGTCGGCGACGCCGCCGCCTCGGCGCTGGCCTGCAGAACGCCGCTCGTCGGGCGCATGACGCGTTCCACCGGTCCCGGCTCCTCCCCTGCTGGCGAGCATACGTCGGCGCCCGCGGCGCGGGCAACCGGCATCGTCGTCGGGCTCACGCCCGCACCGTCGCGGTCGTCCCCGCCGCCGCGCGCCAGCGGTGGACCCGCTCCAAGCGCGCGTCGGCGTCGGCGTCCGCCAGCGGGGGCGCGACCCGCGCGACGATCCCGCGGTCGCCGTCGACGGCGAGCGCGTCGCCCTCCCGCAGCGGCGCGCCGTCGAGCGTCGCGCTGCGCCGGTCCGCCGCCACCTCGACGGCCCCGACGCCGCAGACCGCGGGGCGCCCCATGCCGCGCGCGACGACCGCCGCGTGGCTCGTGCGGCCGCCGCGACCGGTGACGATGCCGGCAGCCGCGATGAAGCCGTGGACGTCGGCGGGCGAGGTCGTCGGCCGCACGAGCACGACCCGCTCGCCCGCCGCGGCGCGCTCCTGCGCCCGACCGGCGTCGAAGACCGCGACGCCGGTCGCCGCACCCGGCGAGGCCGCGGCGCCGCGGGCGACGACGTGGTCGTCCGGCGCGGCGGACGCGAACCGCGGCGCCCCGGCGGCGGCGAGGTGCTCGTCGCTCACGAGCGCGACGGCGGCCCCGGCGTCCAGGACGCCCTCGTCGACGAGGTCGACGGCCACCCGGACCGCGGCCCGACCGCTGCGCTGGGCGGGCCGGAACTGGAGGACCCAGAGGCGCCCCTCCTCGATCGTGAACTCGCACTCGACGAGGTCGCCCGCCTCGCGCTCGAGCGTCGCCAGGACGTCGAGCAGCCGCGCGTGGAGCTCCGGCAGCCGCTCGGCGAGCAGCGTCAGCGGGTCGGGGTCGGCCGTCCCGGCCACGACGTCCTCGCCCTGCGCGTCGAAGAGGACGTCGCCGTAGGCGCCCGGCTCGCCCGTGGCGGGATCGCGCGAGAACGCGACGCCCGAGCCCGAGGTCGCCCCGCGGTTGCCGAAGACCATGCTCTGGACGATCGCGGCGGTGCCGAGCGCCGCGTCGATGCCGCGGTGCTCGCGGTAGGCCTCCGCGCGCGGGCTGCGCCACGAGCGGAAGACCGCCTCCAGGCACTCGGTCACCTGCGTCCGCGGGTCGGCGGGGAACGGCGCCCCGGCGCGCTCCAGCAGGGCCAGGAGCGCCTGCGCCGTCTCGCGGGCGCGCTCGGCGGGGTCGTGCGCGACGACGTCGAAGAGCGCGTCCTCGACGTCGGCGGCGGCGAGCCCGCGCACGACGGTGGCGTAGGACTCCAGCAGCCGGGCGTAGCTGCCCCACGCGAAGCGGGCGTCGCCGGTGCGCTGCGCGAGCGCCGCGACGACCTCGTCGTTCAGCCCGACGTTCAGGACGGTGTCCATCATCCCCGGCATCGAGACCGGCGCCCCCGAGCGCACCGACAGCAGCAGCGGATCGCCGGGGTCGCCGAGCCGGCGGCCGAGCGTCGCCTCCAGCGCGGCGAGCCGGTCCCGCACCGCCTCCGGCACGCCGGCCGGCAGCGCCTCGTCGGCGAGCCACGCCCGCCCGACGTCCGTCGTCAGGACGAACCCGGGCGGCACGGGGAGGCCGAGCCCGACCATCCGGACGAGGCTCGAGCCCTTGCCCCCGAGCAAGTCGCGCGAGGGGGCGACGTCGGCGTCGAAGGGCAGGACGTGGGGGTGGTGATCGGTCGTGGTCGCGGGCATGCCTCGGGCTCGGTCGTCGTCTCGGCGGGCGGGGCGGGCGGCTAGTAGCTGCCCTCCTCCTCGCGGCTGCGGCCGAGGACCTGCAGGTAGTCCTCGTGGACCTCCATCCACACGGTGTGGACCGAGTCGATCGCCGCCCCGGTGAGCCACTCGTGCTCCCCGCCGCGGGCGCGCCGCAGCGCGGCGTCCAGGCGCGGGGCGTAGTCGGCGAAGCGCGGCACGAGCTCGCCGGCGCGCCGCAGGCCGGGACCGACGCGCTCCACCGCGGTGCCGATCGACTCCAGCAGCCCGACGCGGTCCTCCGGGCCGGCGTCGTGCCAGCGCGAAGCGGCCGCCTTCAGCTCGCCGTTGACGGCGAGGAACCGCTCGTAGATCGACGCGAGCCGGTCGCCGTCCAGGCCCGCGCGCTCGCGAGCGAGCAGGACGTCGTGGACCCGGGCGCCCCGCTCGCTGACCAGCACCGTCGCGGCGTCGCCGGCGCCGGCGACCGCCAGCAGCCCGGCCTCGACGAGCGGCGCGTGCTCGTCGCCCTGCGGGAGCGACCCGCGCAGCGCGACGCGGTGCAGGAGGTCGAAGGCGGCGGCGTGCGCGTCGGCGGCCTCCTCGTCGTCGGGCACGTGCTGGTAGGCGGTGCCCATGAGGAACTGCTGCGGCACGAGCTCCGCGGCCACCCCGTCCTTCACGAGCGTGTAGTAGACGTCGGAGGCGACGGGGTCGACCTCGAAGAAGTCGTGCTGGGTGACGAGCTCGTCCCAGACGCCCGCCGCGCGGGCGAACGGCGCGACGAACTCGGCGTAGTACACCGTGCCGCCGGCCATGACCTTGTCGCGCGGCGGCATCGCCGCGATCCGGCGGTAGAGGCGGTTCGACGCGCCCTCGCAGACGTCGAGGATCCGCTGCATCTCCTCCTCGCCGAGCGGGCGGAC
>JALRCL010000797.1 GCA_023268575.1 Patulibacter sp. | reverse complement strand
TGCGGTCGATCGCCGACCAGCACGACCGGATCCAGTTCGCCGGGAACGGGACGCCGCAAGCGCCCGACCTGCACGACCGCGACGTCGTGACGTTCTTCCCCTTCCAGCAGGACGCGCACCGGTTCTCCGTCGCCACCTACGTCATGACGCGCAGCCTCGCCCAGGTCCAGCAGCCCGACCTGCCGGAGGGCGACCCGCGCCGCTACGACCTCGCGCCGGAGACATTCCGCCTGCGCATCGGCGGCGTCGACGCGGCCCGAACGCGGGTCGCGCTCTACGACCCGCTCGCGGACGAGGCGGCTCCGGCGACGATCGTCGAGCGCTCCGACGACGAGGTCGTCGTCGAGCTGTCGCTCACCGACGCCCCGCGCCTGCTGCAGGTCGACGACGGCCCGGCCGACGACTGAGCGCCGCGGGACGGGCACCGTCGCCGGTCATCGGCGGCGAGGCGACCCGAGGATCGGTCGACCCCGGCTCAGAGGGCGAGCGCGCCCGGGTGCTCGAGCAGCGTGCGGACGCGCTCGAGGAACCCCGCGGCGTGCGCCCCGTAGACCACGCGGTGGTCGCAGGTGAGCGTCAGCGTCGCGATCGGCCGCAGGACCGGCTCGCCGTCGACCGGGACGAAGCGGTCGACCGCGGCGCCGACGGCGAGGATCGCCCCCTGCCCGGGGCTGACGATCGCCCCGAAGCGCGTGACGCCGAGCATCCCGAGGTTGCTGACGCTGAACGTCGCGGCGGCGAGCTCGTCGGCGGTGAGCTCGCCCTTGCGCGCGCGGGCGGTGAGCTCGCGGGCCTCGGCCGCCAGCAGCGCCAGCGGCAGCCGGTCGGCGCCGCGCAGGACCGGCACCACGAGGCCACCGTCGTCGGTGGCCACCGCGCAGCCGACGTCGATCCGGCCGGGGTCGACGATCTCGCCGTCCTCCCAGCGGGAGTTCACGCGC
The DNA here is from genome assembly GCA_023268575.1 of Patulibacter sp. Taxonomy (GTDB): domain Bacteria; phylum Actinomycetota; class Thermoleophilia; order Solirubrobacterales; family Solirubrobacteraceae; genus Patulibacter. The sequence goes on along the minus strand of JALRCL010000797.1, from coordinate 2,853 downwards.
GGGTGATCGCGCAGCGCGACAGCGGCCGCGCGCACGAGCAGGTCGTTCACCGAGGGAACCCGCCCGGCGTCGCCGCTGACGCCGGCCTTGCGCATGTCGGCGCGCAGGCGGTGCAGGGCGTGGAGGTCGACGTCGACGGCGACCTCGAAGGTCGGGATCTCGCGCCGGCTCTGGGACATGCGGCGGGCGACGACGCGCTCCAGCGAGGTGGCCGGGCGCCGCCGCTCCGGCGCGGCGGCGGGCGTCGCCTCGGCGATCGGACGCCGCACGCGACAGGCGACGGGATGCGGCTCGGGCACGGGCTCCGTGGCACCGTCGACGCGGGCGATCACGGCCCCCGGCGCGACGATCGCCCCCGGGGCGGCCGAGATCCGCAGGACGCCGACGGTGTCCACGGCGAGCGCCGTGGCGGCCTTGTCGGCCTCGATCTCGACGATCGGCTGGCCGGCGGCGACCGCGCCGCCGTCCTCGACGAGCCAGGCGACGATCGTCGCCTCCTCCATCGCGGGCGAGAGCCGCGGCATGACGACCACGGACACCGCTCAGGACCTGCTCGTTCGCTGCATCGCCGACGACGGTAGGTCGCCGCGCGCGCGGGACCGGTCCGGCGCACCGCCGCTCCCGACGCCCGGGGGTCACCCGGTCGTCGGGTCGCCGGCGACCCGACGGAGCATGCATCCCGGCCCCGCGTCGGCGTCGGGGACGCGCCCGCGGCTCGTCAGGGACGCGCGCGCGGCTCGTCGGGGACGCTGCGAGCTCGTTTCTGCCACCGGGGGGACCAGGCCCGCAGGGACCGGGTTCGGGGCCCCAACCCGGTCGGTCGGGACGCGGTGCTGGCCGCCGAGCCGTCGGGACGCGGCGCCCCTGCGTCCGGCCGTCGGGACGCGGCGCCGGTCAGCCGAGCGGTCGGGAGGGGATGTCGGCCGATCAGCCGATCGAGATGCCCGGCGGGGGTCGGTCGAGCCGTCGGAACCCGGCAACTCGACCGGGCGCAGCCGTCGGGGCGCGACGCCTACGGGCCCCGGTCGATCGAACGGTCGGGACCAGCACCGCTCTCCGCGGCACCGCGAGGCACCGCGGGTCCGGGCGAGCCCGTCGGGATGCCGGGCCGGAGTCGGTCGAGCCGTCGGGACCCGACGGCCGGCCGAGCGATCGGGACGCGACGGCGGTCGGGCGGAGCGATCGGGACGCGACGGCGGTCCGGCGGAGCGGTCGGGACGCGGCACCAGCCGGCCAGCCGTCGGACCGAATGGCCCGGGTCGGGCCCACCGGTCGGCCGGGCGGGCGCGTCGGCCCGCGGGCGGCATCCTGCGCTCAGCCCAGCAGCGCGGCCGGTTGCTCGAGGATCGCCGCCAGGTGCGCGAGGAACGCCGAGGCGTGCGCGGGCAGGACCGCCCGGTGGTCGGCGCTCAGCGTCAGCGTCACGACGTGGCGGGCCTGGACCGCGTCGCCGACGACCCACGGCCGCCGCAGGATCCGCCCGACGGCGAGCGCCGCCCCGATGCCCGGGGGCATGATCACGTCGAGCCGGTCGGGCCCGTCGGGGCCCGCGTCCAGCAGGGCGAACGTCGCCCCGCCGCTGTCGGGAGCGCGCAGCTCGCGAGCCGTCGCCCGAGCCTGGAGGTCGCGGCGGCGGGCGGCGATCGTCGCGAGATCCTGGGCGTCGGCGTCGTGGACGACCGGCGTCGCCAGCGCCTCGCCGTCGTCGAGCAGCAGGGCGACGTTCGCACGGGACCAGTGCTCCAGCCGCCCGTCGCGCCAGGCGCCGTTGACGCGGTCGTCGGCCCGCAGCGCCTGCCCGCACGCGCGGATGATCGCGTCGATCGGCTCCGGGGCCCCGGGACCGGCGCCGGGCAGCAGCGCGACGAGCTCCTCGACGTCCACGTCGCGGCTCGCGCTCCAGGCGGGCACCGTCGCCCGGACCTCGGCCAGACGCCGCGCGAGAGCGGTTTGGGCCTTCGTCGGGATCCGGCTGGTGACCGTGCCGCGCTTCGTGCCCTCCTCGACGGAGACGCCGTCGTCGGGGCCCGTCGTGGCGAGCGCGTTCGGCTGGGGCGGCGAGGAGGACACGGGTCTCCGAGGATCGCACGCCGCCGATGTCGGCGGCCGGTCGTGGGCGGCCGGCGCGGGAAGGAAGGACCAGCGGGAGATGGAGGACCAGCGGGAGAGGGAGGACCAGCGGGCGGCGAGACGGAGCGACGGAGAGCGCGGGGCCGGCGCGCGCGGCGGCGGAGCCCGGGGCGGCGGACAGACGGAACCTCCTCGGAGCCAGACGGCACCTCCTTCGGTGGAGGTTCCAGCCGCAGAGCGCGCCGAACCTCCCCGGCGCCGGGCGGCGCCTCCCGCCGAGGGACGTTCCGGTCGCGGAGCGCGCCGAACCCCCTCGGCACCACGCCGAACCTCACCAGGAGGAGGTTCCCGTCGCGAAGCGCGCCCTCGCTGCTCCTCGCCACCGGTCGCCCCCGACGCGCGGCGTCCAGTCGCGGGGGGGGGCGGAACCTCCTCGGCGCTGGGCAACACCTCCCGCGGAGGGAGGTTCCGGTCGCAGAGCCCGCCGAATCTCCTCGGCGCCCTGCCGTACCTCGCGAGGAAGAGGTTCCGGTCGTGGAGCGCGCCGCTCCTGCTCGGCGCCGGCCCAGGCGGGGCGTTCCGGTCCCGGAGCGCGCGGAACCTCCTCGGGGCCGGTCGCCCACGAGGCACGGGGTGCCGGCCGCGGGACGCGCCGAACCTCCTCGGCACCGGGCGACGCCTCCCGCGGAGGGCGGTTCCGGTCGCAGAGCGCGCCGAACCTCCCCGGCACCACGCCGTGCCCCACCAGGAGGAGGTTCCCGTCGCGAGGCGCCCGCCCGCTGC
>JALRCL010000747.1 GCA_023268575.1 Patulibacter sp. | reverse complement strand
GCCTGGTCCTGGCCCGTGATGGCGCCGAGCAGGGGCGCGCCGCTGCGGTCGCCGAGCGTCGCCAGCGCACGGGCGCACTCGCGCGCCGCCGGTGGCAGCGCGGCGAGCCGCCGGCGGACGGAGCGCGCGACGGCGTCGGGCACGGACTCGTCCACCGCGCCGGGCTCGAGCGGTCCCTCGCGCGCGGCGAGCGCGCGCACGAGCTCGCCGACGAGCAGCGGGTTGCCGTGCGTCGCCGCGTGGGCGTCGGCCCCGAGCTCCGGCGCCGCGCGCTCGGCGAGGCGCTCGTCGACGAGCCGCTGGACGCCCTCGCGGCTCAGCGGGCGGGGCCGCAGCGTCTCGACCTCGGGCGCGGCGCCCAGCGCGCCGAGCAGGTCGTGCTCGGCCCCGGGCTCGTTGGGACGCAGCGCCACGACGACCAGCAGCGGCAGCTCCGCGGCGCGCCGCGCGAGGAAGTCGAGGAAGCGCAGCGACGGGGCGTCCGCCCAGTGCGCGTCGTCGACGACGAGCAGCAGCGGCTCCTCCTCCGCGAGCGCCGCGGTGAGCCAGTAGAGGCCGTGGAGCGTGGCGAAGCCCGGGTCGATCGTCGGCTCGACGGTCGCCTCGACGTCGAACAGCGGCGCGGCGCGCCGCGCGGCGCCGTCCAGCAGCCGGGCGCGCTCCTCCGGCGCGGCAGCGAGGACCGTCGGCTCGAAGAGCTGGCGCACGACGCCGAAGGCGAACTCGCGCTCGAGCTCGCCGCCCGTGGCCTGCAGGACGCGCAGGCCGCCGTCGCGCGCGAGGGCGCGGGCGCGACGCACGAGCGCGGTCTTGCCGATCCCGGGACCGCCTTCGAGCAGCACGAGCCCGCCCCGGCCCGCGGACGCGCCGGCGATCCGGCGCGCGAGGGCGTCGAGCTCCTCCTCGCGCTCCAGCAGCGCGGCATCGGTGCCGGCTCTCACGCGCGGCAGGCTAGAGCAGCGATCGGCCGGTCGCTACCGGGGGCCGGGACGCCATCCGCGGGGCAGCAGCCGGACGCCGGCGGCGGTGAGCAGGACGTCGCGGTCGTCGGGGTCCAGGGAACCGTCGAGCAGGGTGCCGACGAGGCCCTCGAGGCCGCCGGGGACGGTGATGCAGACGATTCGCGCGTCCTGCAGTACCGCGATCGCACGTGGCGCGCCGCGACCGATCGTGGCCCACGCGCCCGGCCCGAGCCGGTGGGTCGCGCCGTCGGTGCGCAGCTCGAGCGTCCCGGTCAGCACGCCGAGCGCCAGGTCGGCGCCCTCGGCGACGTGCGGGGGCGTGGCCGCACCCGCGGGGACGTCGAGCTCGAGCAGCGCGTAGTCGCCGGCCGCCCCGGCGGCGGCATGGCGCAGCCGCGGCGGGCCCCCCGGCACCGCGGCGGGCGGGTCGGGGGTCGCGGCCGGCGGACCCGGCGTGCCGGGGGCGGCCGCCGGCGGGACGACGAGCGGGTCGGGCGGGGTCATGGGGCGACGGTGCCGCGCGGGGCGCCGGCGCGCATCGGGGACCCACCCCCGACCTCCCCCC
>JALRCL010000513.1 GCA_023268575.1 Patulibacter sp. | reverse complement strand
TCGACGAGGAGCATGAAGGTGCCGAGGCAGACGGCCACCAGCGGCAGCCAGTGGCCGCCGGAGGGCGTCGGCTCGGGAGTGTCGGGACGGGACATGCCGTTCATCGTCCGCCCCACCCGCTCGATCACCAAGCACCAGGTCTCCAGGTGCGCGAAACTTCCATCGATGGTCGATATCGGGACGGAAACCCTCACCGTCGACCGCCTGGACCGGCAGCTCGTCCACGCGTTGCTCCACGACGGACGGGCGCCGTTCCGCACGCTCGCCACCGCTCTCGGCAGCTCCGAGCAGACGATCGCCCGCCGGTATCGGCGCCTCTGCGACGCCCGTGCGCTGCGCGTCATCGTGCTGCCGAACCCCTGGACGGCCGCCGAGCGGCTGTTCCTGCGGATCTCGACGCAGCCGGGGGCCGCGCCGGCCCTCGGGCGCGCGCTGACCCGCCGCGCGGACGTCTCGTGGGTCACCGTCGCCACGGGCGCCACCGAGGTCACCTGCGCGCTGCGCGCGAGCTCGACGGCCGACCGCGACGCGCTCCTCCTGCAGGGCCTGCCGCGCGCGAGCCAGGTCACCGGGGTCGTGACGCTCAGCGTGCTGCAGGTCCACGACAACGGGCCCGAGACCGAGTGGCACGGGCTGCCCGATCCGCTCTCCCCCGAGCAGCTGGGCCTGCTCGGTCCGGGGACGCGCCCGCACGGCCGACGGCGCAGCCAGGCGGCGCAGACCCGGTTCGAGGCCGAGGACGCAGAGCTGTTGGGGATCCTCTCGACCGACGGGCGGGCGAGCTACGCGCGGCTCGCCTCGCTGACCGGGCGCTCGGAGTCCGCCATCGGCCGGCGGTTCGAGCGGCTGATCGACGACGGCTCGGCGTACCTCGACGTCGAGCTCGCCACCGCCCTCCTCGGATTCCCGCTGACCGCCACGCTGTGGTGCACCGTCGAGCCCACCCATCTGGAGGCGGTCGGGCGCGAGGTCGCGGCATACCCCGAGACCGCGTTCGTCGCCGCCACGAGCGGCCGGACGAACCTCATCGTGTCGGGGCTGTTCCGCGACAGCGCCGACCTCTACGGCTTCGTGACGCGACGGCTCGGAGAGCTGCCGGGGCTGCGCGAGATCGAGACGGTGCCCGCGATGGCCGTGCTGAAGCAGCAGGGGGCGATCATGGACGGGGAGCGCCTGCCGCCCGCGGCCTGACCGGGCGGCGCTCGGCGTCGCCCGGCCCGGTCGGCGACGTGCCGTCAGCCGCCCCGCTCGCGCCGCTCGACGAGCAGGAGCCACCCGGCGGAGAGCGCCGCGAGCCCCGCGGCGACGGCGAGCCACCAGAAGGTCCGCTGCACCGCGACCTCGGTCCCGTCCGGCAGCCCCGTGGCCAGGACGATCGCCAGCAGCGCGCCGCCGACGGCACCGCCGAGCCGCTGGAGGATGTTCACGAGCGCGGTCGCGTCGGGCAGCTGCGACCGGTCGACCGCCTGGTACGCGGCGGTCATCGTCGGGACGAGGGCCAGCGCGATCGCGACGCCGCGCACGACGAGCAGGAGCTGCACCAGCCACCACGGCGCGCCGAGGTCCAGCAGCCCGAACGGGATCGTCGAGAGCAGCACCGCGACGCCCCCGACCGCGCTGACGCGGCCCGCGCCGAGCCGGTCGATCGCCCGACCCACGAGCGGCAGCGCGATCATCGACCCCGCCCCGAGCGCGATCATCGACGCGCCGGCCTGGAGCGCGTCCTGGCCCCGGCCGAGCTGGAAGTACAGCGGCAGGACGAGCGCACCGCCGACCATCACCGCACCGGCGAGCGCGGAGGTCAGCGCGGCCGCCGCGAACCGCGGGCGGGCGAGCAGCCGCAGGTCGAGCGCCGGCCGCGCGCGACCCGGGACCGCCGCGCTCCGGCGGCGCAGCCACGGCGCGTAGGCGATGAACGCCGCGAGCGCGGCGACGCCGGCGACGAGCGGGACGAGCACGGCCGCGTCGCCCGGCGCGTGGCCCTCCCCCGCGGCCGTCGCCGCGAGCACCACGAGGGGGATGCCCGTCACGAGCAGCAGCAGGCCGGGCCCGTCGGCGCGCTGCGCGGGATCCGCGACCCCGCGCGGGACGAGCCGGCGCGCCGCGACGAGCGCGGCGACGCCGACCGGCAGGTTCAGGAGGAAGAGCCACGGCCAGGCCGCGACGTCGAGGACGACGCCCCCGACGACGGGTCCGAGGGCCGGTCCGGCCGTGACGAAGATCCCGAGGGTCGCCATGACGCGCCCGAGCCGCTCCGGCCCGACGGCCTCGCCGAGGACCGTCTGACCCGCGGGGATCAGCAGCCCGGCCGCGAGCCCCTGGAGCACGCGCGCGGCGACGAGGAGCTCGAGCGACGGCGCGAGCGCGCAGAGCAGCGACGCACCGGTGAACGCCGCCATCGCGGCGATCCACACCCGGCCGGCGCCGAACCGCCGGCCGGCCCAGCCGTAGGCGGGCAGCGCGACGCCGAGCGCCAGGAGGTACGCGGTCGCGATCCACTGGGCGTCGGCGAGCCCCGTGCCGAGCCGGGCGGCCATCGTGTCGAGCCCGACGGCGACGACCGAGGAGTCGAGTCCCGAGAGGAACGCGCCGCTCGCGATGAGGATCGCCAGGCGCCAGACCGCGGCGGGGATCGGCGCGGGCGCGACGGGGAGCGCGGCGGCCGGCGGCCGCTCGCGCGCCGCGGTGGCGGAGCTCATGCGAGGACCTCGGCCGGACGCCGCAGCGCGCGCAGCGCGCCGCCCCACCGCTCGAGCTGGTCCAGCAGGAGGGCGAGCTGGGCCTCGTGCCGTGGCGTCGGCGCGAGGACGCCGCCGGGGGCGTGCTCGACGAGCGACAGCCCGACCTGCTGCTGGACCGTCGCGACGGCGAGCTCGCCGAGGACCGCGCGGAGGTGCTCGCCCGCCCGGGCGCCGCCGGCGTCCGCGCCGTAGG
>JALRCL010000145.1 GCA_023268575.1 Patulibacter sp. | reverse complement strand
CTTCCTCGACGTGGGCGATGTGGTGCGCGTCGATACGCGTACCGGCGAGTACATGAACCGCGTGCGCAACTGAGCGCACGCCACCCTTTCGTGCAGCGTTCGCCGGAGCCGTGGGGGCCGTCCGCGTCCCTCGAAACGCTGCGGGCGCGTGCGGCCGCGCTCTCCCGGATTCGCGCTTTCTTCGCGGCGCGCGGGGTGCTCGAGGTCGATACACCGCAGCTCGCCCCCGTCAGCGCCACGGATCCCCTGCTGGACAGCATTCCCGCGCAGCCCTTCCGCCACGGCCGCCACTGGTATCTCCAGACCAGTCCCGAGTTTCTGCTCAAACGTTTGCTCGCAGCGGGCTCTGGTCCGATCTACCAACTCGGCAAATGTTTCCGCCGGGGTGAGGCGGGCCCGCGACACAACCCCGAATTCACGATGCTCGAGTGGTACCGGCCGGGCTTCGATCTCGACGCACTGATCGGCGAGGTGGCGGCATTGGCGGGCGAACTCGTGCCCGGCCTGCCGCTGCTGCGTGCGCCTTACCGTGAGCTCTTCCGGCAGCATGCGGGACTCGATCCCTTCACGGCCACGGACGCGGCACTCCGCGCACACGCCGCAGCGCTCGCGCCCGATGCGGCCGGCTGGGATCGCGACGCACTGCTCGATCTGCTGTTTTCGGCTCGTGTCGAGCCGCAGCTCGGTCACGGTGTGCTGCAGGTGGTGACGGAGTTTCCGGCGAGCCAGGCCGCGCTTGCGCGGACGCAGGTGGATGCGCGGGGCGATCGCGTGGCTGCACGCTTCGAACTCTTCATGCGCGGGCTCGAGATCGCGAACGGCTATGACGAACTCTGCGATCCCGTCGAGTTGCGCCGGCGTTTCGAGGCCGACAACGAGGAGCGCGCCCGCCGTGGTCTCGAGGTCATTCCCGTGGACGAGCGGCTGCTGGCCGCCATGGCGCACGGTTTGCCGGACTGCTCGGGTGTCGCACTCGGCGTGGATCGGCTGCTGATGGTGGCGCTGGGAAAACAGCGCATCGAAGAGGTCATTGCCTTCGGCGCGGATCGCGCCTGAGCGCCAGCGTCCCTAGCCGGGCGGCGTGGTCCACTCGCCGATCCGCTGCCCCATGCGCAGCGGCGCACCGGCGCTGAATCCTGCGTCCCAGCGGGAGACTCCGCGTGGCAGCAGCAGAATCACGGTCGAACCCAGCTGGAAACGCCCCATCTCCTCGCCCTTTGCGCGCTCGCGTTCCGCGCTCGTCGATTCGAGATCGATCGACAGCACGCTGCGACCTGCAGGCGCCACCGGCCCGGCGGGCCCCACCGGCCCGGCGGGCCCCCAGGGCGAGCCCGGACCGTCGCAGGCGATCATGCTCTTCCACGACGACAACGTGCCGATCATCGGGACGTCCTCGCAACAGGTCATGGCAGCCGCGGCGCCCAGCGCCGGCGACTGGCTCATCCAGTTCAAGGGCGAGGTCAGCACCGAGTCCGCAGTCGGCGGCACCACGGCCCGGATCGCGTGCACGCTCTACACGAACAGCACGCCGGGGGCGTCCGACGGCACCTCGATCGGCGCCGTGCAGCCGGCGGTGGCGGGCAACGCCTTCTCGACCGTCGGGACCGTCGCGCTCCAGCTGACCGCGACGATGACGGCGACCAACGCGGCAGCGGTCGTCTGCAACCGCGTCGGGACCACCGCCGCCTCGGGCATCAAGAACCTCAAGCTGTCGTTCCTGAAGGTCGGCGAGCAGCAGGCCGCGCCGGTCGGCTGACCCCGCGGCGCGGGCGCCCGGCGGGCCGCGCCGGGCGGCCCGAACCGGACCTCGGCACGGACCCGCCGCGCACGACCGTCGAAGGGACCCGTGTCCGCCGTACACTGGACCCGATGGGTCGGGGCACGGCGACCGAGCGCGACGAGGCCGAGCCGCCCACCGCGCTCCTCGAGCGCGAGGCCGACCTGGACCGGATCGTCGCGGCGCTCGACGCGGCCGTCGACGGTGACGGCGGGGTCCTCCTCGTCCGCGGCGTCCCGGGGATCGGCAAGACGTCGCTGCTGGACGTCCTCGCGCGCCATGCTGCGGCCCGCGAGGCACGGACGCTGCGGGCGACCGCCGACCCCCTCGAGCGCGCGCTGCCGTTCGGGATCCTCCGGACGCTGTTCGAGGAGACGCTCGCCTCCGCCTCCCCCGCCGAGCGGGACCGCCTGCTCGCCGGCTCGGCCCGCCATGTCGCCGGCGTCGTCGACCCGCGGGCGGAGGACCACGCTCCGGAGGAGGTCCTGGGAGCCGCCCACGGCCTGCGGTGGCTGTGCGTCCGGCTCGCCGAGGAGCGGCCGCTCGTGCTCGTCGTCGACGACGTCCAGTGGGCCGACGTCGGGTCCGCCGTGGCCCTCGGGTACCTCGCCCGGCGCCTGGCGGGACGCCGGATCCTCCTGGCGCTCGGCATGCGCGCCGCGCCCGAGCCCGACGAGGACCCGGCCGTCACGGCCCTGTCCGAGCTCCCCGGTGCGACCGTCGTCATCCCGGTCGCGCTCTCGCCGGACGGGACCGCCACGCTGACCGAGGCCGCGCTCGGGACGCCCCCGGCCCCGTCGCTCGTCGCCGCGTGCCATCGCGCCACCGGCGGCAACCCGTTCGCGCTCGTCGCCCTGCTGCGCGAGGCGCGTGCGCGGGGGCTCGCCCCCGACGACGGGTCGGCCGGGTGGCTCGACGCGCTGGCTCCGGACGAGATCGTCCGCGCGGCGATCGGCCGCTCCCGCCGCGCCGGGCCGCTCGGCGAACCGGTGGCCACGGCCGTCGCGATCCTCCAGCCCCACGCGACCATCGGGCGCGTCGCGGCCCTCGTCGGGGCGACGGTCGAGGACGTGGCGCCGGTCGCCGACCAGCTCCTGCGCAGCGACCTGCTCGGGAGCACGGCCCCGTGCGCGTTCCGTCACCCGATCCTCCGCAGCGCGGTCGAGCGCTCGGTGCCGCCCGCGACGCTCGCCTCCCGCCACGGGCGCGCCGCCGAGCTCCTGCTCGCCGAGGGCGCCGCGCCCCTGGACGTCGCCGTCCACCTGCTGCGCTCCGCGGCGACCGGGAGCCCGGAGGTCGTCGCCACCCTCCGCGCAGCGGCGCGCGAGGCGACCCGTCGCGCCGCGCCCACCACCGCGGCGGCCTGCCTCGCCCGCGCGCTCGAGGAACCACCGGCGTCGCACGAGCGTCCGACGCTGCTCCGCGAGCTCGGCGTCGTCGAGCTCCACCTCGGGCGGCGGACGGCCGCGAACCGGCTTCGCGCGGCGATGGCCACCGATCCCGACCCAGAAGGCCGGACGCACGCCGCGCTCGCCCTCGCCGACGCCCTGGGCCAGGCAGGCGACCTGGACGGCGGCCACGCGGTCGCCCGCGACGCCGCCGCCGCACGGGGCGACGCGACGGACCCGCTCAGCCTCCGCGCCCACGCGGCGGCCATCACCTCGTCGATCCCCGTCGGCCGCCACCACGTCGTCTCCGCACCGGAGCCGGCGGCCGGTGGCGGACCGGAGTCCTCCGCCCTGCTCGCGGCGCTCGCCTTCCGCGATCTCGTCGCCG
>JALRCL010000613.1 GCA_023268575.1 Patulibacter sp. | reverse complement strand
CCGCCGCCCCCGCCGCCGCTTCCGACTCGGCCGCGGGCTCGGCTTCGGGTTGGGCGGGCTCGGCGGCCTCGGGCGCGGCGCTCGCGGCGGCGTCGGACCCGGCGTCGGTCGAGCGCGACGACGACCGGTCCGCGCGGACCGGCGCGGGAGCGGGGGACGGAGCGGCCGCGCCCGCGCCGGGGAGGGCCACCGCCTCCGGCGCGCGGCTGGAGGCACCGCCGGCGAGCACGCCGCTGCCCGCCGCGATCACGACGGCGGCGGCCGCCGTCAGCGGCACCGGGGAGACGCGCCGGCGAGCGCGACCGGCGCGCCCCGAGCGGCCCGCCGCGGCGGGCCCGGGCGCCGGCGGCGCCGCGGCGACCGTCGCCCCGTCGGCCGCGGCTGATCGACCGAGGTCACGGGCGACCGCGATCGGATCCAGCCGTCGATCGCCGACGAGGGCGCCGCAGCGCAGGCAGTACCGCTGGTCGGCGGCCAGCGCCGCGCCGCAGGATCGGCACGGCCCCGCGTGGCGTCCTCCTCCGGACGCGTCGAACCCTGGGTGTGGCCCCGTCATGGCGGCGGACCATCCTCGATCGACGGCCGGCCGATGTGAAGGTCTGGTGATGGGGGAGGCGGTGGTGTGCCCGCGCCCGTTGGAGCCGTTGCCCACCACTACCACCAACCACACGGCATCCGGGCGCGCGCGACGCTCGCGCGGGAAGGCACGTCGGTCGCCGCCTCCCCGGTCCTGAGGCCGCCGGACGCTCGATGGCCCGGCTGCGAGGGGCGTTCCGGACGCGGCGGGTCGCAGCGTCGAGCGGCCGAGCGCGAGCGCGCCACCGGCATCTGCGGCGCGCGCCACCGTCACACCGCCTTCACCCGTTCACCACCGGATGGTCACAACCACCACTGCTCCGCCCTCCACCATCCCGCTGCCGCCGTGCGCCCCGTGGGGAGCCGGGGCAGCGGGACCCTCGTCACCACCAAGGAGCACCTCGAATGCGCATCAACGCCCGGGCCGCGGTCGCGACCCTCGCCGTTTCATCGGTGCTGGTCGCCGTGCCGGCGACCGCCAACGCGAAGAGCACCGTCATCACCATGAGCGGCTCGACCTCGGTCGCCCCGCTCGCCGCCCAGCTGACGAAGTCGTACAAGAAGACGAAGGGCGGCAAGCGGGTCAAGTTCAAGATCGCGCAGGGCGGCTCGGACGTCGGCATCAGCGACGTCGCGAAGGGCGCCGTCACGATCGGCAACAGCTCGCGCGACCCGAAGACGAGCGATCCGGGCGGCCTCGCGTTCAACAAGATCGCGCGGGACGCCGTCTGCCTCATCACGAGCCCCGGCAACAAGCTCGGCTCGCTGACGCAGGCCCAGGTCCAGGGGATCTTCTCGGGCCGGATCCGCAACTGGTCCGAGGTCCCGGGCGCGACGGCGACCGGCACGATCAACCTCGTCACCCGCACGGCCACGTCCGGCACCGCTGACGCGTTCTCGAAGCTCTTCATGGGCTCGACGAAGCTCTCGAGCGTCGTCGCCGCGAAGCCCTCCAACGGCCTCGTCGAGCAGAGCGTGAAGTCCGACCCGAACGCGATCGGCTACGTCTCGCTCGACTTCACCGGCGGCGTGAACCCGGTCTCCTACAACGGCGTCGGCTGCACGCTGGCCAACGCGAAGTCCGGCAAGTACGAGGCCGTCCGCAACTTCTGGATGGTCACGCGCGGCGTCCCGCAGGGTGCCGTGAAGGGCTTCCTGCGCTGGGTCCGCAAGGACAAGGCGGCGCAGAAGATCATCAGCAAGCACTGGGTCACGCTCTAGGACCCGACGGTCGCCGCGGAGGATCAGCTCGTGCTCGCAGCCCTGCGGCGACCACTGACGGACCGGCGCGCCGCGCTCCTGCTCGGCGTGCCGGCCGTCCTCGTGGTGACGGTCATCGTCGCCATGGTCGTCTTCGTCACGATCAAGGCCTGGCCGACCTTCGAGCACAACGGCCTCGCCTGGCTCGGCGGCGGGTCGATCGACGGCAACACCGTCGACGAGCAGCTCGGCACGATGGTCGAGGGCAGCGCGGACCCGCCGCCGGAGGCGTACGCGTTGCGGGCATGGCCGCTGATCTTCGGCACGGTGCTGACGACGGCGCTGGCGATCGCGCTCGGGACGGTCATCGCCGTCCTCGCGGCGATCTTCATCGTCGACCTCGCACCGCCGAAGGTCCGCGCCGTCGTCGTCCCGGTCGTGCGCCTGCTGGCCGCGGTCCCGTCGGTCGTCTACGGCCTGATCGGGATCCTCGTCCTCGTCCCGTTCGTCAACGACCACCTCATCAGCGAGGGGCAGCGGCAGTCGGTCCAGAACGTCATCCCGCTCAGCGGGCCGGGCGTCCTGGTCTCCGTCGTCCTGCTGACGCTCATGGTCACGCCGATCATGATCTCCCTGATCACCGACGCCCTGCGGTCGGTGCCGCGCGGCTGGCGCGAGGGCGCGCTGGCGCTCGGCGTCACGACCTGGCGCGCCACGATGTCGGTCGCGGTGCGCGCGATCCGGCCCGCGATCGTCGCCGCCGCGGTGCTCGCGTCCGCCCGGGCGCTCGGCGAGGCGATCATGCTCTCGATGGTCTCCGGGTCCAACGGCTACGCGCCGCGGATCCAGGACGGCCTGATCTTCCTCTTCGAGCCGCTCCGCCCGCTCGCGGCGACGATCGCCGAGAACACCGAGTCGATCAACTCGCCCGCGCTCGAGTCGAGCCTCTACGCGATGGCGCTGCTGCTGCTCCTGAGCTGCTTCACGCTGTCGATCGGCGCCTTCGCCATCAAGCGCGTGCTGCGCACGCAGGGCGTCCGATGAGCACCCCGACGCTGCCCGTCGACGTTCCGGGCGACCGCCGATCAGGCGGCCCGGAGGGCCCCGATCGCGGCCCCTCACGCGCCCAGCGCCTCCGCGCCGAGCTGCGCCACTGGCGCCTGCTGGACCTCGTCGGCGTCGGCGCCGCGTGGCTCGTCGGCATCGCGCTCTGCCTGATCGCGGCGTCGCTCCTGGGCTACATGTTCTTCCAGGGCCTGCGGTACCTGAGCTTCGAGCTGCTCGTCAGCCACCCCGAGGCGTCGCTCGACCAGTCGCAGAGCGGCGGGATCCTCGATCCGATCCTCGGCACGCTGATCATGCTCGTCATCGGCACCGCGATCGCGCTGCCGCTCGCCGTCGGGGCGGCGCTGTGGGTGGTCGAGTACGGGAAGCCCGCGTGGCTGGCCCGCACCGTCGAGTCGGCGATCGAGGTCATCGCCGGCTCGCCGTCGATCGTCATCGCGATCTTCGGCCTGGCGATCTTCCAGCTGCCGCTGATGTCGTGGGCGTCGTTCACCGCCGACGGCGGCGCGGTCTTCGGGCGGTCGTTCCTCGCGGCCGGCGCCATGATGTCGCTGATCGCGATCCCGTCGATCTTCACCGCGACGCGCGAGGCGCTGCTCTCGATCCCGAACCACCTGCGCGAGGCGAGCTACGCGCTCGGGAAGACCCGCTGGTCGACGATCCGCTCGGTCCTGCTGCCGAGCGTGAAGCCCGGGGTGGCGACCGGGACCGCGCTGGGCATGGGGCGGATCGCGGGCGACACCGCGATCATCGTCGTGCTCCTCGGCGCGACCCTCCGGATCGACCCCTCGCACGAGACGCCGGTCCTCGGCACGCTCACCGGGACCGGCTCGACCCTCACGAGCTACGTCTTCAACAACTCGCCGGCCGGCGAGGGGCAGGCGGCGACGAAGGCCTACGCCGCCGCGTTCGTCCTGCTCCTCGTCGTGCTGGGCCTGAACCTCCTCGTCGACGTCGTGGGCCGCCGCGACCCGTCCCGCGACCTGCAGAAGTGACCATGACCCGTTCCGCCCTGGACCCTCACGATCCGGCGGAGGACCGCGCCGGCGACCCGGCGGCGTTCCCGCCGCCGGTGCGGCGGATCGCGCTGGACCGCGCCCCGACCGTCGTCGCCGACGACCCGGCGCAGCGGCCGCGGGTGGCGCCGGCGATCGCGCGCGCCGTGACCGCGTCGCCGGCACGCGAGCGGCTGCGGATCGACGGGGTCTCGATCCACTACGCGGGCGCGCCGCGCCCGGCCGTGAACGCCGTGACCCTGCCCGTGCTGCAGGGCGAGGTGCTCGCGCTCATCGGCCCGTCCGGCTGCGGCAAGACGACGCTCCTGCGGTCGCTGAACCGCCTGGTGGAGCTGACGCCGGGAGCGCGCCGGGAGGGGCGCATCCTGCTGGACGGCGACGACATCGACCGGCTCGAGATGACGCGCCTGCGCCGGCGGATCTCGATGGTCTTCCAGCAGCCCAACCCGTTCCCGATGTCGATCTTCGACAACGTGGCCTACGCGCTGCGGGAGCAGTCGCGGCGCAAGCCGGCCAAGCGCGACCTGGCCCCGCGGGTCGAGGTGGCGCTGCGCCGCGCCGGGCTGTGGGACGAGGTCCAGCACGACCTGTCCCGGCCCGCGCTGCGCCTCTCGGGCGGCCAGCAACAGCGGCTCTGCATCGCTCGCGCCCTGGCCGTCGAGCCCGACGTGCTGCTGATGGACGAGCCCTGCTCGGCGCTGGACCCGATCTCGACCCAGGTCATCGAGGACCTCATCGCCGAGCTCCGGCGGGAGCTGGCGATCGTGATCGTCACGCACAACCTCCAGCAGGCGCGTCGCGTCGCCGACGACGTCGCGTTCATGTACCTCGGCGA
>JALRCL010000548.1 GCA_023268575.1 Patulibacter sp. | reverse complement strand
AGACTTTACCGAATGAAGCGTTGGCCTCAGCAGGGAACTGCGCGTGGCGTGCCGCTCAGACCGCCGGCAGCACGGCCGGCTGCTCGTCGAGGCCGCCGGCGGCCGCCGCGGCCGACCGGCGCTGCTGGTCGGCGACGTCGTCCATCGAGGTGCCCATCCGACCGTCGGCGCGCAGGAGGAGCTCCAGGTCGTGCGGGCGGGCCGCCGCACGCATCGCGTCCTCGCGCGCGACGGTCCCGTCGAGGACCATCCGACAGAGCGCCTGGTCGAAGGTCTGCATGCCGTAGTGCGCGCCGTCGGCGATCACCTGCTCGAGCTCGCCGAGCCGCGCCGGGTCGCGGACGATGTCCTTCACGAGCCCGGTCGCGCGCAGGACCTCGCAGACCGCAGCGCGGCCCTTCCCTCCGGCGAGCGGCACGAGCCGCTGGCTGACGACGCCCTGCAGCGTCAGCGCCAGCGCCTCCCGGATCTGCTGGTGCTGGTGGGGCGGGAAGAAGCCGACGAGGCGGTCGACGGCGCCGGTCGCGTCGAGGGTGTGGACCGTGGAGAGCACGAGGTGGCCCGTCTCGGCCGCCGAGAGCGCGGCGTGCACCGTCTCCTCGTCGCGCAGCTCGCCGATGAGAATGACGTCCGGGTCCTGGCGCAGCACGCGCCGCAGCGCCTGGGCGAAGCTCCCGGTGTCGTGGCCCACCTCGCGCTGGTTGATCGACGCCCGGCGGTCTTCGTGCAGCATCTCGATCGGGTCCTCGATCGTCACGACGTGGCAGTCGCGGCTGCGGTTGATGCGGTCGACCATCCCGGCGAGCGTCGTCGACTTGCCCGACCCGGTGATGCCCGTGACGAGGATCAGACCGCGCTCCTCGTCGGCGAGCTCCCCGATCACCGGCGGCATGCCGAGCTCGTCGAGGCTCCGCGGCACGTCGGGCACGACGCGGCAGACGATCGCGACGCTCCCGCGCTGGCGGAAGGCGTTGACGCGCAGACGCGCGATGCCGGGCTCGGTGTGGGCGAGGTCGATCTCGTGCTCCTCGGCGAACCGGGCGCGCGCCTCGTCGTCGGGCAGCATCGCCTGGGCCATCGCCTCCGTCTCGGCCGCGCTCAGCGGCGCGGCGTCCGGCAGGAGCGGCCGCAGGACGCCGTCGATCCGCCCCAGGGGCGGGCGACCGGCCTTGATGTGCAGGTCCGAGCCGTCCTGGGAGACGAGAGCGGCGAGGCAGGTGCGCAGATCGACCGGCATGGCCGTCGGATCGACCGGTGATCGGCCGCCCGCCAGCGAGGTCCCCCGGAGTGGACGATCGGTGGAGCCCGTCGGGGTCGCGGCGCCTCGGCCCGACTCAGTCGCCGGCGCCCGCCCCGGCCAGCGCCGGGCGGCGGCCACGGCCGCGGGACGGCGTGCGGCGGTGCGCCCAGGCGATCGCCGGCTTCTCGATCAGCCACCAGCTCGCCGTCGCGATCGCCACGGAGCAGCCGAGCGTCAGCGCGAACGCGGGCAGCAGCTGCTCCGGCCAGCGATCGAGGCCGCGCAGGGCGAAGATCACCGGGAAGTGCGCGAGGTACAACCCGTAGGAGACGATCCCGGCCCACTGCAGCGGGCCGCGGGCGAGGATCCCGGTGCCGTGGACGCGACCGAGCGCGATCGCGGCGATGAGGAGGCCGAAGCCCGCGCTCGCGACGCTGTCGAGGGTCGCCTGGCGCAGCTCTCGCGGCCCGAGCATCGCCCCGTGCACGACCGCCTCGGCGACGACGAGCGCCACGCCGAGCAGCGCGAGCGCCCCCGCGCCGCGCGGCGAGAGCCGGCGCCCGTGCACGAGCACCGCCACGGCCATGCCGGCGCCGAAGGACCCCATCCGGGCGGGCAGCGTGTCGCTCCACGTCTTCCCGGCGCCGGTGAGCGTCGCCCAGCCCAGCCAGGCGCTGCCCGCCACGGCGAGCGCCACGCACGCAGCCGTGAGCACCGCGCGCCGCCCGGTGGGCGTCGAGCAGCGACGCACGAGCCGCGCGGCGAGCAGGCCCAGCACCGGCACCGCGACGTAGAAGCTCGCCTCGACGGCGATCGTCCAGCTCGGCGGATTGAGCCGGCCGGCGGTCGCCTCGGAGTAGTTCTGGAGGAAGACGAAGTACCGCGGCAGCTCCGTCGTCGCGACCGCCATCGGGTGGTCGAGGTACAGGAGCAGCAGGGCGGTGGCGGCGATCGCCAGCCAGTACGCCGGGAGGACGCGAGCGCCGCGACGGAGCGCGTAGCGCCCGAGCTCCGGCAGCGGACGGCCGTCGATGAGCGCCGCGGCGAACGGGCGGAAGATGAGGAAGCCCGAGAGGACGAAGAACATCGGCATGCCGAGCCGCAGCTGGCTGATGACGTCGTCGAGCGTGGTGCGCGGGGCCGGCGTGTCGCCGCGCACGAACATCCAGACGTGCACGAGCACGACCCCGATCGCGGCCGCGCCGCGCAGGCCGTCGAGCGCGCCCCAACGCACGTCCGAGGACGAGGCGGCACGAGCGGACGCGGGGGTGCGAGCAGCGGGCATGCGGCAGAGGACGGCCGGGCGTCCGGCGTCCGGGGCGTTTCGGCGTCCGACGAGGCGGCCGCCGCGGAGCAGCCTCGACCCTTTCAGCGGCGGGTCAAGGCTCTCTAAGTACCCGCCGAGAGGATGGTGAGAACGCCGAAGGGCGCCCCGGAGGACGCCCTTCGCGCGGAACTCGCGGTGTCGCCGGCTAGGCGACGTCGCGCAGCTTCTGGGCCTCGGCGAGGCTCTGGAGCTTCTTCAGCGACTGGTTCTCGATCTGGCGGATCCGCTCGCGCGTGACGTTGAAGCGGTGCCCGACCTCGTCGAGGGTGCACGGCTTCTCGCCGCCGAGCCCGTACCGGAGCTCGAGCACGCGGCGCTCGCGGTAGCTCAGGTTCTCGAGGGCCTCGCGGAGGTGCTCCTTCGTGAGGATCTCGGCCGCCCGCTCGTACGGGGACTCGGCGCGCTCGTCGGCGATGAACTGGCCGAACTCGGACTCCTCCTCGTCACCGACCGGCTTCTCGAGCGAGACCGGGGCCTGAGCGGAGCGCTTGATCGACTCGACCTCCTCGGGATCGATGCCGGTGACCTCGGCGATCTCCTCCGGGGTGGGCTCGCGACCGAGCTCGGTGACGAGCTTGCGCTCGGCACGGCCGATCTTGTTCAGCTTCTCGACGACGTGGACCGGGATGCGGATCGTGCGCGCCTTGTCGGCGAGCGCACGCGCGATCGCCTGGCGGATCCACCAGGTCGCGTACGTGGAGAACTTGAAGCCCTTGCGGTAGTCGAACTTCTCCGCCGCGCGCACGAGGCCG
>JALRCL010000527.1 GCA_023268575.1 Patulibacter sp. | reverse complement strand
GCGGACTTCGACGACGTCCGCGAGAGCGGCTGACCCCGGCGCGGGCCCCCGTCGCGCCGCGACGCCGCCGGACGCCGCGGCATCACTCCGCGACGACGGCGATCTCGCCGGTGACGGCCGTCCGGTCGACCGCGGCGTCGGGGGCCAGCAGGCGCCGCCAGGCGAGCAGCACGGCGCAGCCGAGCGCCCCGATCGCCGCGCCGGCGAGCACCGCCGCCTGCCAGTCCACGTGGTCGACGACGAACCCGGCGGCGGCCGCGCCGCCCGCGGTGCCCGCGACGAACGACGTGAGCAGCCAGGTGTAGGCCTCCGTCCGCTGCGACGGGGGCGTCAGCCGCTCGACGAGGCGGTTGGCGGTGATCATCATCGGCGAGTACGCGGCGCCGGAGAGGAGCAGCAACAGGGCCATCGTCCACGGCGCGCCGGCGAGCGCCACCGGGACCGTCGTGGCCATGACCGCGAGCGACGCGATCCGGTGGGTGCGGTCCAGCGACCCCCGGCGGGCCACGGCGCCGAACGTCAGGCCGGCGAGCGCCGTCGACACCGACCAGAGGCCGATCAGCACGCCGGCGAGGCTGTGGCTCCCGCGGTCGTCGGCGTACGCGGCCACGCCGACCTCGACCGTGCCGGTGAGGAAGCTGATCGCGAGCGACGCGACGATCAACAGGCGGAAACCGGGCCAGCGCAGCGGCCCGGTGAGCTCCAGCGCCCGGCCGCCGGCCGGCGTCGCCGTCGTGGCCGGCGACGCCTGCGGGTTCGGCACGCGGCGCACGAAGACCGCCGAGGCGATCCACACCGCGACCCCGGAGATCGGCAGCGCCCAGGCCGGCTCGGCGAGCTCGACGAGGACCGCGGTCACGAGCGGCCCGCTGACGAACGCCACGGACGAGGAGACGCCGTCCAGCGCGTAGGCGGCGTCGAGCTGCCGGCGCGGGACGAGCGCCGGCCAGCGCGAGCGCAGGGCGGGGCCGGTCGGCGGGTACGTGCCGCCGGCGACGAGCGCCAGCGGCACGAGCAGCAGCGGCGAGGTCGAGGAGGTGCCGGCCACCGCCAGGCCGACGAGCAGCAGCATGTGCAGGGTGCCGATCGGCGCGAGGGCCCGCAGCCCCCGGCGGTCGCAGAGCCGGCCGATCAGCGGCGCGCCGATCGCGTTGCCCAGGGCGAACGCGCCGCTCGTGCCGCCCGCGAGGGCGAACGAGCCGCTCGCGTCGGCGACGAGCAGCACGATCGCGAGGCTGTTCATC
This sequence comes from Patulibacter sp., assembly GCA_023268575.1. GTDB lineage: Bacteria > Actinomycetota > Thermoleophilia > Solirubrobacterales > Solirubrobacteraceae > Patulibacter. Next base: position 2,569 of record JALRCL010000527.1, on the reverse strand, counting down.
GCCGGCGAGAGGCGCACCGCCATCGCGCAGGCGAGCAGGACGCCGACGTCTGGTCGGCGGACGATCTCCAGGTAGGTGCGCACCGGTCCCGGGCCCGTCCGTGGGAGTGCTCAGGCGATCCGGTACGCGCTCCAGCACTGCTCGGTGAAGACCACCCCGTGGCCCGGGCGGTCCGGCACGAGCACGCGGCCGTCGCGGACCTCCATCTCGTGCTCGAGCAGGCCCTCGAACATCGGGAACCGCTCGACCCAGCAGGCGGTCGGCAGCGCGGCGGCGAGGTGGATGTGCAGCTCGGAGACGTGGTGGGGCGCCAGCGCGATGCCGTGCATCGCGGCGAGCTCGCCGACGCGCATCATCTCGGTCACGCCGCCGACCATGCAGGCGTCGGGCTGGACGATGTCGACCGCGCCGGTGGTGATGAACGGCAGGAACTCCGACGCGCCGAAGAGGTGCTCGCCGAGCGCGAGCGGGATCGAGGTCGCCTGGCGCAGCCGCTGGAGGCCCCCGAGCTGGTCGCGCTGCAGCGGCTCCTCGAGCCACGAGATGTCGAGCGGCTCGACCTTCTTCGTGAGCCAGAGCGCGGTCGCGAGATCGAGGCGCTCGTTCGCGTCGAGCATGATCCGCATCGTCGGTCCGACGGCCTCGCGGACCGCGGCGATCCGCTCGACGTCGGCGACCGGGTCCACGCCGATCCGGACCTTGACGGCGCGGACGTCCTCGTCGACGAAGGTCATCGTGAGCTCGACGAGCTCCTCGATCGAGTGGAAGGGCGAGGCCTTGCCCGAGCCGTAGGCCGGGACCCCATCGCGCAGCTGCCCGAGCTCCTTGGCCAGCGGGCGCTCGTTGCGCTTGGCCTGGAGGTCCCAGAGCGCGAGGTCGACGGCGGCGATCGCCATCGTCGCCACGCCGCGCCCGAGCTGGTGGACGGCCTCCCACAGCCGGGGCCAGACGGCGCGGGGCGGCTCGACCTCCGCGCCGCGGATCACCGGCAGCAGCAACCCGTCGATCAGCGCTTTGATCGCCTGCCCGCCGCCCCCGTCGTCGGTGAACGTGAAGCCGTTCGCGCGGAGGCCGGTGTCGGTCACGAGATCGACCCCGATCACCTCGACGTGGTCGTCGTCCGCGTCGCGGCTGGCGGGGTTGCACGGGAAGCTGATGATCCAGCTCTCGCAGTCGGTGATGCGCATCGGGGCTCGTGTGGTCGCTCGTCGGACGGGACGCATCGTACTAACTGCCAATTCGAGTTGACGAATAGCCAACACGGCGCCGGAGCGCTAGCATCGACCCGGTGCCCGTAGCGACCGGTCGTGACGTCCTCGCGCCCCACTCCGGCGCCGTCCTGGCGACGGTCGCCGAGGCCTCGGCCGCCGAGGTCGACGGCGCCGTCGCGAGGGCGCATCGCGCGCTCGACGCCGGCTGGCGCCGCACGACGCCGGCGGAGCGCCAGGCGGTCCTGCTGGCGCTCGCCGACCGGCTCGACGCGCACGCGACGGAGCTCGGCGAGCTCGAGGCGGCGCAGACCGGCAAGCCGCGCGCGGTGGCGATCGACGAGGTCGCGTCGAGCACCGACGTCCTGCGCTTCTTCGCCGGCGCGGCGCGCACCGTCGGCGGTCCCGCCGCCGCCGAGTACCGCGCCGACGGCACGTCGTTCGTCCGGCGGGAGCCGCTCGGGGTCGTCGCCGCGATCCTGCCGTGGAACTACCCGCTGCTCATGGCGGCCTACAAGATCGGCCCGGCGCTCGGGGCGGGCAACGCCCTGATCGTCAAGCCGTCGGAGGAGACGCCGCTCACCGCGCTCCGGCTCGCGGAGCTCGCCGCCGGGATCGTCCCCGACGGCGTGCTCCAGGTCCTCAGCGGCGACGGGCCGGTCGCCGGCGCCGCGCTCGCCGAGCACCCCGACGTCCAGATGATCGCGCTCACGGGCTCGGTCGCCACCGGTCGCCGGATCGCGGCCGCGGCCGCGCCCTCGCTCAAGCGGGTCCACCTCGAGCTCGGCGGCAAGGCGCCGGTCGTCGTGCTCGCCGACGCCGATCCGCAGGCCGCCGCGCGCGGCGTGCGGCTCTCGGCCTACTGGAACGCCGGGCAGGACTGCATGGCCGCCGTTCGGGTCCTCGTCCAGGACCCGCTCTACGACGAGGTGGTCGACGCCCTGGCCGCCGAGGTCCGGGCGCTGCGGGTCGGCCCACCGGACGAGGATCCGGACATGGGCCCCGTCATCTCCGCGGCGCACCGCGAGCGGGTCCTCCGGCACGTCGCGGGTGCGGTGCGCGACGGCGGGCGCCTCGTCGTCGGCCGGGGACGGGCGACCGATCCGGGGTTCTTCGTCGACCCGGTCCTGCTCGCCGACGTCGCGCAGGAGTCCGCGATCGTCCAGCAGGAGGTCTTCGGCCCGGTGCTGGTCGTCCTTCCATTCGCATCTGACGACCAGGGCCTGGCCCTGGCCAATGACACGCCCTACGGCTTGGCCGCCTCTGCCTGGACGAGGGATGTCTCCCGAGCGCTCCGGGCCCAGCGGGAGATCCGGGCCGGGTGCGTGTGGATCAACGACCACATCCCGATCATCTCCGAG
>JALRCL010000486.1 GCA_023268575.1 Patulibacter sp. | reverse complement strand
ACACCGAGCGGATCATGGACTCCGACGACCAGGAGCGCGAGCGGGGCATCACGATCCTCGCCAAGCACACGGTCATCCGGTGGAAGGACACGACGGTCACGATCGTCGACACCCCCGGTCACGCGGACTTCGGCGGCGAGGTCGAGCGCGGCCTGGCGCTCGTGGACGGCGTCGTGCTGCTCGTCGACGCGGCGGAGGGCCCCCTGCCGCAGACGCGGTTCGTGCTGCGCAAGGCGCTCGAGGGCCGGCTGCCGGTGATCCTCGTCGTGAACAAGGTCGACCGTCCCGACGCCCGCGTCGCGGAGGTCGTCTCCGAGGTCGAGGAGCTCTTCCTCGAGCTCGACGCCGACGACGACCAGCTCGAGTTCCCCGTCTACTACGCGATCGGCCGCGACGGCCGCGCGGGCATCCGGCCCGACGAGCTCGGCGACGACCTCTCCGAGCTGCTGGACGGGATCCTCCACGCGATCCCCGCTCCGACGCACGATCCGGAGCACCCGCTGCAGGCCCAGGTCGGCAACCTCGACGCCTCGCCCTACCTCGGGCGCCTCGCGATCTCGAAGATCAAGCACGGCACGCTGAGGCGCGGCCAGCAGGTGATGTGGGTCAAGCGGGACGGGACCCAGGTCAAGGCGAAGGTCGGCGAGCTCTTCACGACCCAGGGCCTCGAGCGCGTGCCCGCCGAGGAGGTCGGCCCGGGCGAGATCGCGGCCATCGCCGGCTTCCCGGACATCATGCTCGGCGACACGCTGACCGACGTCGAGGACCCCCGGCCGCTGCCGCCGATCGTCGTCGACGAGCCGTCGCTGGCGATGACCCTCGGCGTGAACACCTCGCCGCTGGTCGGCCGCGACGGCGACAAGCTCACCGCGCGGATGATCGAGGCGCGGCTGGAGCAGGAGCTCATCGGCAACGTCTCGCTGAAGGTCGAGCCGACCGAGCGCCCCGACACGTGGGAGGTCCACGGCCGCGGCGAGCTGCAGCTCGCGGTGCTCGTGGAGAACATGCGCCGCGAGGGCTTCGAGCTCACCGTCGGCAAGCCCCGCGTGCTCGTGCGCACGACCGAGGACGGCGGCCGCGAGGAGCCCTACGAGGCGGTCACGATCGACACGCCCGAGGAGCACCTCGGTGCGATCACCCAGCTCATGGCCGAGCGCAAGGGCCAGATGCGCAACATGGGCGGCCACGGCACCGGCTGGGTCCGCCTGGACTACCGGATCCCGGCGCGCGGCCTGATCGGCATGCGCACGGAGTTCCTGACCCAGACCCGCGGCGCGGGCATGATGCACTCGATCTTCGACGGCTGGGACGGCTGGGCGGGCGAGATCCGCTCCCGCCAGTCCGGCTCGCTCGTCTGCGACCGCGCGGGCAAGATCACGACCTACGCCGTGATCGCCCTGCAGGACCGCGGCGCGCTCTTCGTCTCGGTCGGCGACGAGGTCTACGAGGGCTCGGTCATCGGCGAGAACAAGCGCGCCGAGGACCTCGACGTCAACGCGGTCCGCGAGCGCAAGGTCACGAACATCCGCTCCTCGACCGCGGAGGAGCTCGTGAAGATCGCGCCGCCGCGCGAGATGACGCTCGACCAGGCGCTCGAGTTCATCGCCGACGACGAGCAGGTCGAGGTCACCCCGAGCTTCGTGCGCCTGCGCAAGGCGACGCTCAACACGACCGAACGCCAGAAGCTCGCCAAGCGCAAGGCGCGCGGCGAGGCCCCGGCGGCCTGAGGGCGACGCCGGAGCGGCCCGGCCGCCCGGCGTGGCGGACCGGCCGCGAGGGACGAGGCGCACCCGCCACGCGCCCGCCGGATGGCGTCACGCGACGGCGAAGGCGCCGGCCTGCGCCGCCGCGACCGCCGCACGGGCCGCGCAGCGGGCATCGGCGGGCGTCGGCGGGGTCGTGCGGGTGAGGCGCGCGTAGTACAGCGGCGCGGACACGGCGCGGATCACCGCCGCGGGGTCGGTGCCCGCCGGAACCTCGCCGCGCGCCACCGCGTCCTCCACGCACGGCGCCCAGACCGCGATCCGCCGGTCGTAGAACGCCTCGAGGGCACGGGCCGCGTCGTCGTCTCGACCGGCAAGCAGGGCGCCGACTTCGACGAGTTCGAGGCCGACACGATCGTCGTCTCGGTCGGCGCGACGCCGCGCCAGCTGCCGAGCGCGATGCCCGACGGCGAGCGCATCCTCACCTGGACGCAG
>JALRCL010000488.1 GCA_023268575.1 Patulibacter sp. | reverse complement strand
GTGCACGGCGAGCTCGGCGCGCAGCACCTCGTCGAGCGGCGTCGTGACGTCGTCATCGGCGACGACGCCGTCGCGTGCCGTCGGCCCGCGGCGGGCGCCGTCGGCGGGAGCGTTCGTCCCGCGCCGCGCGGCGGGCGGCGCGGCGGCGGGGCGCGCGACCCCGCCGGCCGGGGACGACGCCGGGGTCCGCGCGACCGACGGGCGGGACCCGCCGCGCGCCGAGGGGGAGCGCGGCGGGCCGGTCAGCAGGTCGAGACCGGCCGGACCCATGATCAGAACATCCAGGTCGTGTTGATGATCGCGCCCTTGCGCGAGTACTCGATCATCGCGTCCTGCAGGTCGAGCGGGTGGCAGGGCACGACGCCCTCCATGAGGTCCTCCTCGCGGGCGCCGTGCAGCGCGAGGCCCAGACGGCAGGCGTAGACCGTGCCGCCCTCCTCGATGAAGCGCGCGAGCTGGTTGTTCTCGTTGCGCATGCCGGGGAAGATCTCGGCGCCGATCGTCGGGAACCCCCGGGTGTGGAGGCAGTTCAGCGAGCCGATGCCGAAGAAGTAGAGGGCGGTCTCGAAGCCCTTGCGCTGGGCGCGGATCGCCTGCAGCACCGCGACGAGCGAGACGGAGGACTCGTGCGCGATCCCGTGCACGAGGCCGAGGTAGCTCTCGCCCTTCTCCGCCTGGTAGTCGGGGAAGACCTTCGTCGCGCCGTAGATCGACGCGCCGACGTCGGTCGTCGGGTGGGGGATCTCCTGGAGGCTCTTCAGCGCCTCGTCGGTGAGGGTCGGGGTGACGGCCATCGGGGCTCCTGTCGCTGGGCGGTGGTCCGGCGGCCGGGCGGCCGGCGGGTGCGCCGCGGGTGGCGGCGGCCGGCGGGGCCGGCGGGCCCGGTCGGCGGCGCCGCCGGGCCTGCGGTCATCCTGCGTCGGAGGGGCCGGCGCGACCGTGGCCCGGCGGCCAAGACGGCTCGGCGGCCCTCGGACCGGCGGTGGAACTCGACCGTCCCCGGCGGGGTCCGCCGGACGGCGGACGTCGGGTTCTCCGGAGGGTCGGCCCCGGCGGCGGCTCCCGCGGTCTACCGTGGTCGCGTGGCCGTGCCCTCCTCCTCGATCCGCGTCGTCGTCGCCGAGGACCAGGCGCTCATCCGCGAGGGCCTCGTGCGGATCCTCGCCGACCTCGGCCTGGAGGTCGTCGGGCAGGCCGCCGACGCGGTGGCGCTCGTCCAGCTCGCGTTCGAGCTGCGTCCGGACGTCGTCGTGGCCGACGTCCAGATGCCGCCGGACTTCACGGACGACGGCCTGCGCGCCGCGGAGCGGATCCGGCGCGAGCTCCCCGGCGTCGGCGTGCTGATCCTCTCGCAGTACCTCGACGAGGACTACGCGCTGGACCTCATCGGCGAGGACGCGCGCGGCGTCGGCTACCTGCTGAAGGACCGCGTCGCCGACGTCGAGACGCTCGGCGAGGCGATCCGCCGCGTCGCCGCCGGCGGCTCGGCGCTGGATCCCGAGGTCGTCGGCCGGATGCTCGGCCGCAAGCGTCGCGAGAGCCGCCTGGACGACCTGACCCCGCGCGAGCGCGACGTCCTGGCGCTCATGGCCGAGGGCAAGTCGAACCTCGGGATCGCGGAGGCGCTCGGCGTCACCCCCGCCGCGATCGAGAAGCACGTCACCGGCATCTTCAGCAAGCTCCGCCTCGGCCACGAGCACACGGAGCACCGGCGGGTCCTCGCGGTCCTCGCGCACCTCCGCGCGTCCTGATCCCGGGCGGCATCTCCCGACGCCACCGACCGCCCCGTCCCGCGGCCGGGACCCCGGTTCCTCGGTGACTCGAGTCACCTGGAGCGAGATTCCGGTCCTGGGTGACTCGAGTCGTCTGGAGTGGGATTCCGGTGTCGGGTGACTCGAGTCGTCCGGGACGGGGTTCCGGGTCCGGGCGACGTGGGTCGTCGGCGGCGGCGCGGGCGCGCGGTCAGCCGGCCGGGAGGCCCGGGAGCGGGCCGGCCGACGGGTCCGCGGGCAGGTCCGCGCGCACGCGCGTGCCGCCGCCGGG
>JALRCL010000461.1 GCA_023268575.1 Patulibacter sp. | reverse complement strand
GCGGCGGGGTCGAGGTCCTGCGCCGCGTTCACGAGCGCCGCCCCGGCCAGCGCTTCCTCGCCCTCTCCGTCTCCGACGAGCCGGCCGACGTCATCGCGCTCATCCGCGCCGGGGCCCGCGGCTACGTCACGAAGACGATCTCCGGCACCGAGCTCGTCGACGCGATCGGCCGCGTGCGGGCCGGCGACGCGGTCTTCTCCCCGCGGCTGGCGGGCTTCGTGCTCGACGCGTTCGCCGGCCGGCTCGAGGAGGCGGGCCTCGGGCAGGGCGGGATCGATCCCGAGCTCGACCAGCTCACCGATCGCGAGCGGGAGGTCCTGCGGCTCATCGCCCGCGGCTACCTCTACAAGGAGGTCGCCCTGCGGCTGTCGATCAGCCCGAAGACCGTCGAGCACCACGTCTCGGCCGTGCTGCGCAAGCTCCAGCTCTCCAACCGCCACGAGCTCACGCGCTGGGCGACCGAGCGGCGCCTCGTGGACTGATCGCGCGCCGCCCGGCGGCCGACCCTACGCATGAGTAGGATCGCCGCCCATGAGCGCGCGGACGATCCTCATCACCGGCTTCCCCGGCTTCATCGGCGCCCGCCTGATCCCGCTGCTGCTCGAGCAGGACCCGCAGGCGGACGTCGTGGCCCTCGTCGAGCCACGGATGGTCGAGAAGGCCCGCGCCGCCGCGGCCGAGCTGCGCGCCGGCGACCGGCTGCGGATCCAGCCCGGCGACATCACGCTGCCGCGCCTGGGCCTCGACGAGGCGACGGCGCGGACGCTCGCCGCCGACGTCGTCGCCGTCCACCACCTCGCGGCGATCTACGACCTCGCCGTCCCGCAGGCGCTCGCCGAGCGGGTCAACGTCCTGGGCACCCAGCACGTCGTGGACTTCTGCCGGACGTGCCCGCGGCTGGAGCGCCACCACTACGTCTCCACCGCCTACGTCGCCGGCCTGCGCGGCGGGCGCGTGATGGAGTCCGACCTCGCGGCCGGCCAGCAGTTCAAGAACCACTACGAGTCGACGAAGTTCGCCGCCGAGGTCCTCGTCCGGGCGTCGATGGACGACGTGCCGACGACGATCTACCGGCCCGGCATCGTCGTCGGCGACTCGCGGACCGGCGCGACGCAGAAGTTCGACGGCCCCTACTACCTGCTGCGCGTCATCTCCGCGTCCTTGCGCCGCGGCGGCGGGCTGCTGTTCCAGCCCGGCGCGATGACCGCGCCGTTCAACGTCGTGCCGGTCGACTTCATCGTCGACGCGATCGCCGCCGGCGCCCGGACCGACGACGACCGCTTCGTCGGCGAGACCCTCCACCTCGTGGACCCCGACCCGGTGAGCGCCGGGGAGCTCTACCGCCTGCTCTGCCTGGAGTACGCGGGTCGCGAGCCGCGGGTGCGCCTGCCGTTCGCGGTGGTCGACCAGGCCCTGCGCCTGCCCCCCGTCCGCGCGCTCTACGGCGGCACCCCGCGCGAGTCGCTGCGCTACCTCGGCCACGAGGTCCGCTACGACACGACCCGTGCCACCGCGCTGCTGGCCGCCCGTGGCCTGCGCTGCCCGTCGCTGGCCGAGTACGTCGGGCCCGTCGTCGCGTTCTTCCGCGAGCACGAGGAAGACCCGGCCTACGCGCCGGCGGGGCGCTGAGCGCGGGGCGTCCACCCCGCCGGACGACGACGCGCGTGCGCAACTCGCCGCGACCGGCGGGGTTCTGAGGGACGTGGTCCCCCGCCGCCCCCTGATCGCCCTCGCCCTCGCCGGCGCGCTCGCCGGCCTGTCGACATCGTCCGCCCAGGCCGCGCTGCAGGCGCCCGAGGCGCTCTCGGTCGAGTCCGGCGACACGGCGATCGACGGCTGGGACGGCTGGCTCGTCTGGAGCCGCCGCGACGCCGCCGGGACCTTCACGCTCGTCGCGCGCACGCCGGACGGGACGGGGCTCGCGCTGCCCGCGCCGCCCCAGCGCCGGCCCTACGACGCGCGGATCGGTCCCGGTCCGGACGGGCGGCCGCTCGTCGTGTACTCGCGCTGCACCGCGCCGGCCGCGCAGCCCCCGACCGGCTGCGACGTCTGGCGGATCGATCCTCGGAGCGGCGAGACCCGCGCCGTCGCCGCCGCGAGCCGGCCCGACGTCGACGAGCGCCTGCCGACCGTCTGGGGCACCCGGATCGCGTTCGCCCGCCAGGAGCGCGGCAGCCGCGCGCGCCGCGTCGGGATCGCGGTCGCCGCGCTGGACGGCCGCGCGCCGCGGCGGGCGGTCGTGCACGGCCCGCGCAACGAGCGGCGCGGACGCCGGCAGGTGCGGGCGCGCAGCTACGGCCCCGTCGGCCTGGACCTCGTCGGCCGGCGGCTCGCCTACACCTGGGAGGTCCGCCGCGCCTCCACCACCGTGGGCAGCCTGCGAACGGCCCTGCTCAACGGGTCGACCCGTTCGCCGGCCGTGCGCTCCACGCAGGGGCTCTTCGAGTTGCCTGCGGCCCGCGGCTCGCTGTCGGCGCTCGGGAGCCCCGCCCTCGGCGGCGGCCAGAGCACGGGACTGCAGGTCCTCGCCCCGGTGATCCGCGCCGGCGGCGGCGGCCGCTCGACGATCGTGCGCACGACGATCGGCGGCTCGCGGGCGTGGAAGCTCGACAGCGGCTTCACCGCGGGGCAAACCGAGCGCTACGGCTCGGCGCTCAGCGCGGTCGCGTGGCTCGACGACGCGCGGATCGCCACCGTCCGGCGCCTGGCCAGCGACGGGCGCTTCGGCTGCCGGTCGGCCGCCGCACCCGGCACCGAGGGTTGCGAGGTCCTCGCCCTGGACCTCCGTGCCCAGCCCTGGCGCGGGCTGCGCTGAGCCACCGCACCGACGACGCGCGTCGCCGGCCCGCCCGGCGCCGTCGCGGCGGCGCCCCGGCCGGCGGTCCTCAGTCGTCGAGGACCTCGACGACGCCCGCCGCCCCGTCGACGCGCACCCGCATCCCGTCGCGCAGGTCCCGCGTGCCCGTCCGGGTGTTCGAGACGCAGGGCAGCCCGAGCTCGCGGCAGACGATCGCCGCGTGGCTCAGCGCGCTGCCGACGTTCGTCACCACCGCGCTGGAGAGCGGGAAGAGCGAGGCCCAGCTCGGGTCCGTCGCGTGGCAGACGAGGATCGTCCCCTCGGGGATGTCCGCCCCGGCGAGGTCGGTGATCACGCGGACCGTGCCCTCCGCGACGCCGGAGCTCACGCCGAGGCCCGTCAGCCGGCGGGCCGTCCCGTCGCTCGGGTCGGCGGAGGGCGTCACCGGCTCGGGGACCCCGTGCCAGACGTGCGGCAGCTCGGCCGCCTCGAACGCCGCGTGATCGACCG
>JALRCL010000390.1 GCA_023268575.1 Patulibacter sp. | reverse complement strand
ATCCCTGGGGCGCGCGTCGACACGATCCGAGTCTGCCACCGCTGCGGGTGTCCGACCAGGGGCCGCCGCCCACGATGGGCCACCCGTGGCGGTCGGAGGCGGGGATCGGTCCTACCGCTGCCCGCACCACGCGGACGCGGTACACGCACCACCGCGATGTCCCGGTCCGGCTAGGCTGGCCCCCCATGTGGGGGGCACGAGGGCGTTCAGGGCTGCGCGGACGGCGGCGGGCGGTGGTCGCGACGGCGGTCGTCGCCGCGCTCGCGGGGGCCGCGCCGGCGGGTGCGCGGGTGCTGAACGCGGAGTCGATCCTGCCCCCGGGGCAGAGCGGGCACGTCTCGCTCACCGGCCTGACGACCGGCGGCGGCTCGCCGCACGCCTACGACCAGCAGCCGCTGTTCATCGGGTTCGCGCGCAAGCCGTTCGGCTTCCACCAGCCGGCGCGCTCGACGGAGCGACCGTTCCCCGGCGTGACGATCACGCGCGATGCCTACGGCGTGCCGAACGTCGTGGGCAGCGACGACCTCGCGGCCTGGAAGGGCGCGGGCTACGCGGTGGCCCAGGACCGGCTCTTCCAGCTCGAGGCGTTCCGCCACGCCACGCGCGGCGAGCGGGCGCTCATCACCGGCAAGGGCGACGTGGAGACCGATCTCGTCACCCACCGCGACTACTACACGCGCGCCGAGCTGGAGCGCCAGCACGACCGCCTCCCGGTCCGCTTCCGCCAGCGGCTGGAGGCCTACCGCGACGGCATCAACGCGTGGATCACGCACGTCCGCACGAACCCGCTCGACGTGCCCGCCGAGTACGTCGCGACGACCTCGTCGCTCGCCGCCTGGACCGTCATGGACTCGCTGCGGATCGGCGTCTTCCTCGCCCGGACCGTCCCGTCGGGCGACGGCGAGGAGCTGCGCAACCTCCGCGCGCTGCAGGCCGAAGGGATGCGCCCGGCGGTGCTCGACGCGCTGCTGCCGGTCCAGCCGCCGCGCCAGGTCTCGACCATCCCGCGCTCGGAGGGGACGTTCCCGCAGGGGCGGGCGCTGAGCGCCAAGCAGGTGACCGCTGCCCGCGACCGCTCGCTCGCGTTCGCCGCGACGCTGCCGGGCACGCCGGCGTCCGTCGCCCGCGCGACGGCCCGCAAGTCGCAGCTGGACCCCGGCGAGATCGGCCGCGTCGGCGGCTCCTCGATGCTCGCCGTCCGGGCCCCCGGCAACCGGGCGTTCCTCTTCAACGGGCCGCAGCTCGGGTTCTCCGCGCCGGAGCTCTTCGTCGAGCTCGAGGTCCACGCGCCGGGGCTCGACGTCCGTGGCGTCACCGCGCCCGGCCTGCCGGTGATCGGCATCGGCCACAACGGCAACGTCGCCTGGGGGATCACCTCCGGGCTCTCCGACGAGGACGACCTGTACGCCGAGAAGCTCGTCCCGGGCGAGAAGGAGAAGTACTGGTACCAGGGCGAGGTCCGGTCGATGGACTGCCGCGACGTCACGATCCGCTGGAAGGACCCGGTCACGACGCTGCTCGACGGCGCGCTGCCGTCGATCGGCTCGACGCGCAAGCGGGTCTGTCGCACGGTCCACGGCCCGGTCCAGTCGGTCGTCGGCAACGTCGCCTACGCCCGGCGCTACGCGATCTGGGGTCGCGAGCTGGAGACGATCGAGGGCCTCGACCTCGTCAACCGCGCCCGGACGATCCAGGACGTCGACGCCGCCGCCCGGCGCCTGACGTGGAACGAGAACCTCATGGCGGCCGACTCGCAGGGCAACATCGGCTACTGGCACCCCGGCCTCGTGCAGCTGCGGCCCGCCGGCTGGGACCAGCGCCTGCCGCTGCCCGGCACCGGCGAGGCGGAGTGGGAGGGCCTCGTGCCGCGCGAGCGGATGCCGCACGTCATCAACCCGAAGCAGGGCTGGCTCTCGAACTGGAACAACGTTCCCTCGCAGGGGTGGACGACCGGAGACGGCCCGGCGTCCGAGCGCGTCACGGGCCCGTTCCACCGCGACGCCTACCTCGCACGGCTGGCGGGGGCGCTGAAGGCCCTGCCGGCGCCGACGTTCGCCGACCTGCAGGCGACGATCCGGCGCGCCGGCAGCGTGGCGCAGCAGCGCCCGCTCGCCTCCGCTCGGCTGCGCAAGGCGTCGCAGGGAGCCACCGGCGAGGCGGCGAAGGTGCTCGGCGTCCTGACCGCGTGGAGCGGCGACTACGTCGCCACCGACGCGAAGGGAACGGTCGACCCGGGCGTCGCGACGTGGGAGGCGTTCAAGACCGCCGCCGCGGACCTCGCCGTCGCGCCGTTCGCGAGGGGCGCCAAGGCGTTCGAGGACCGACCGGGCACGAGCCACGCCTTCGACATCACCGCGAAGGAGGCGTACGCGCTGCGCACGCTCTCGCCCGCCGCCTACCGCGAGGCGGCGGCCACGACCGCGGCGGCGATGACGAAGCGCTTCGGCACGCCGGACCCCGCCCGCTGGCGGGCGCCGCGCGAGATGTACGACATGTCGGCGCAGGGCGCCCAGCAGCCGCCGCCGCTGCCGTTCTTCGACCGCGGCACGTATGAGCAGCTGCTCGAGGTCGGCCCCTAGGACCCGCCCGCGGGTGCCGCGTCGGCGCCCGCGGGCTCGGCCGGCCTCGTCGCCGAGGGCCCGGCCTCGCGCGCCGAGGTCCGGCGGCGTGCGCCGGGTCCGGCGGCGCACCGCGGCGTCGTCCGGCGCGAGCGCGCGCTGGACGCGTGCTCAGTTGAGTGCGCGCGTGCCCTCGGGCAGCGTGCCGCCCGCGACGATCGCGGCCGCGGCGTCCTGCAGCGCCGTCAGCGCGACCCGCTGGGTGAACGGCCCGGTCGAGACGCGGGCGACCCCGAGCGCCTCGAGCTCGGACGCCGGCAGCGACGCGCCGGGGACGGAGATGACCGTGAGCCGGCGGGGGCCGAGCGCCTCGGCGATCTCGGCGACGTGGTCGCGCTCGATCGCGCCGGGCACGAAGACGACCGGCGCGCCGACCTCGAGGAACGCCCGGCCACGACGGATCGCCTCCTGCACGGGGTCGTCGGCGCCGCGGACGAACGCGTCGGTGCGGGCGTTGAGGACGAAGTCGATCCCGGCGTCGCGACCGGCGCGCAGGACCGCCTCGACCGCGGCGACCGCCTCGTCCAGCGGCTTGAGCTGGTCCTCGAGGTTCGCGCCGACGGCGCCGGCCTCGATCGCGCGCCGCGCGGTCTCGCCCGGATCGCCGTACCCGGCCTCGAGGTCCATGGTGACCGGCACGTCGACGGCCCGGGCGATCCGGCCGACCATGTCGAGGTGGAGGTCGAGCGGGATGTGCTCCCCGTCCTCGTAGCCGAAGGTCGACGCGATCGAGTGGCTCGCCGTCGCGAGGGCCTGGACGCCGTCGGTGGCGGCGACGACCTCGGCGGAGACGACGTCCCACACGTTGGCCAGGACGAGGATCTCGGGGGCCTGGTGGAGCTCGAGCAGGCGGGTGGCGCGGGCGGAGAGGTCGCTCATGCCGTCGACCGTACCCGGCCGGGCGCGTCGGCCCCGGAGCATCTTGTGACGCATCGCACGGCCGACGAGCGTCGACACCCCTTGCGGTCCGGACGGCCGGAGCTACAGTGGATCGACGCGAGGAAGTGGCGCCGCCACGGCCGATGAGGCCGGCGACAGCCACCGAGTCGCCCACCGCGTCACGGCCACGGCCGGGCGCTCCATGTCCTGCGGTGCACGTGGCCTCCGCCCTGCGGTGGGTGGCGGGTCCGGGTACCGCGCACCCCGAACCCCTGCTTCGCCATGTTCCTCGTCACCGCGCTCTCCTCTGCTGCGATCGCCTTCGGCCTCGGCGCCAACCTGCCCCAGATCTCCCGCATGCTCCGCACCCGCTCGGCGGGCGGCCAGTCCGCGGTCGGGTGGGGGATGGGGGCGATCACGAACCTCTGCCTGGCCTACGTGAACCTCGCCGGCCTCGGCGCGGTGCTCCTCGGCGCGGCGAACCTCGCCACCGTCGCGCTCTGCGGCGTGGCGATCGTGCTCATCCGCCGCTTCGGCGCTGCGGCGAAGGCGCCGGCGGTCCCTGCCGACCACGCCCTCGACGCGATGCTCACCCAGGAGCTCGCGCTGACGCGCGAGGCGGTCGAGGCGGCCCAGCGCCGGCGGGACGAGCGGCGCGCGGCGCAGCGACCGGCGACCGAGCCTGCCGACATGGCCGTGGCGGTCGCCTGACCGCGACTCGGCCGAGCGGGGCCCCGGGGCCGTTCCGGGTCGCAGGCGGCGAGTCCTGCGGCGGGGTGCGGCGGCCGTCGCACGCGCCGCGGTCCGGGCCGCCTCAGGCAGAGAGGGAGCGCGCCAGCGCGGCGGTGCGCCGGGCGATCTCCTCGCGGGTCGCTCGGACGTCGGTCACGCTGCGCCCGTGGGGGTCGGGGAGGTCCCAGTCGACGTACCGCACCCCTGGGACGTACGGGCAGTCGTCGCCGCAGCCCATCGTGACCACGACGTCGGCCCATTCGGCGAGCTCGCGGGTCAGGAGCGTCGGGGTGCGGTCGCGCAGATCGATCCCGAGCTCGTCCATGACGGTGACGACCTCCGGGTGCACGCGGTCGGCGGGGGTGGTGCCGGCGGACCGGGCGCGGTGCGCGGAACCGGCAGCACGCGCGAAGAGCGCCTCGCTCATCTGGGAGCGGCCGGCGTTCTGGAGGCAGACGAAGAGGACGTTGGCCATCGGGGATCAGCCGGTCGTGCCGGTCGGGAGCGGCGCGGCGGGCCAGCGACCCCGGAGCCAGAGGGCGACGGAGACGAGGCCGACGAGGACGGGGACCTCGATCAGGGGTCCGACGACGCCGGCCAGCGCCTGACCGGAGGTCGCGCCGAAGACGCCGATCGAGACGGCGATCGCGCTCGGCGGCGTGCGCATGGGCGTGAACTACGGGCTCAACAAGGTGCGCTTCCCGGCACCCGTGCCGGTGGGCAGCCGGCTGCGCGGCCACTTCAAGTTGACGGCCTTCGAGCCGATCGAGGGCGGCGC
>JALRCL010000211.1 GCA_023268575.1 Patulibacter sp. | reverse complement strand
TGATCACCGGTCTCGCCGAGGGCGTCAGCCGCCCGGCCGACTTCATCGGCCTGCACTTCTTCAGCCCCGTCGACAAGATGCCGCTGCTGGAGATCATCAAGGGCGAGCAGACGAGCGACGAGACGCTCGCGCGGTCGCTGGACCTCGCGCGCCAGATCGCGAAGACGCCGATCGTCGTCAACGACAGCCGCGGGTTCTTCACGAGCCGCGTCATCGGCACGTTCCTCTACGAGGGCATGAACGAGCTGGCCGAGGGCGTGCCCGCCACCTCCGTCGAGCAGGCCGCCCGCCAGGCCGGCTACCCCGCGCCGATCCTGCAGCTCATGGACGAGCTGACGCTGACGCTCTTCCGCAAGGTCCGCGACGAGACGGTCGCCGCGATCGAGGCCGAGGGCGGGACGTTCGACCACGAGCCGGCCTTCGCGGTGCTCGACAAGATGGTCGACGAGCTCGGGCGTCCCGGACGCTCCGGCGGCGCGGGCTTCTACGACTACGACGAGGCCGGCAAGCGCGGCAAGCTCTGGCCGGGCCTCGCCGACGCGTTCGGCGCCGTCCACAGCGACAGCAACCCGGCGGCGCAGATCCCGCTGAAGGACCTCACGGAGCGGATGCTCTTCCGCGAGGCGCTCGAGACGGTGCGGTGCGTCGACGAGGGGGTGCTGGAGAGCGTCGCCGACGCGAACGTCGGCTCGATCCTCGGCATCGGCTTCCCGGCGTGGACCGGTGGCGTGCTGCAGTACATCAACGGCTACCCGCACCCGGCGTCGACGACGGAGGCCGCGGCCACCGAGGTCGGCCCGAAGGCGTTCGTCGCCCGCGCTCGCGAGCTCGCGGAGGCGTACGGCGAGCGGTTCGAGCCGCCGGCGTCGCTCGTCGCCGCCGCCGAGGCGAACGAGCCCTACGCCGATCCGCTGAAGGCCGCCACCACGGCCTGACGCGGGACGCGACGGCCCGGGGCTCGGCCGGCTCCCCTGGTGGGGGCAGCCGGCCGGTCCCGGATCCGACGGCGACGGCCGCGGTCGGCGATGATCTCGTCGACCGGCGCCGGGAGGCGCCGGCCGCCCTCCGCGGGAGACCCCGGAGCTCCGTGACGATGACCGGTCCCGCCGATCGCCCCGACCACCTCGCGGAGCTCGCGCGGCGCCGGGCCGCGCTCGACGACGCCGGACGACCGGACGCCGTCGCCAAGCAGCACGCGCGCGGCCGTCTGACCGCCCGGGAGCGGATCGCCCGCCTCGCGGACCCGGCCGGGCCGTCGGCGTCGGGCGTGGCGCCGGTGGCCGAGGCGGCGCTCGAACCGGCGTTCGCGGAGCTCGGCGCGTTCGCCACGCCCGGGGAGGCCCAGCCCGGCGGCGGGACCCTCGACGGTCCCGGCGACGGGGTCGTGACCGGCGCGGCGTGGGTCGACGGGCGCGCGGTGATGGTCGCCTCGTTCGACTTCACCGTCCTGGGCGGCAGCAACGGCACCGTCGGGATGGCGAAGATCGGCCGGCTCATCGATCGCGCCCAGCGGGACCTCCTGCCGCTCGTCCTGCTCTGCGACGGCGGCGGGCACCGGATGCAGGAGGGCCTCGACGCGCGCCACGCGGCGCTCGGGTCGCCGATCCTGCAGCGGCTCGTCGACCTGTCGGGCCTCGTGCCGGTCGTCGTGGCCATGATGGGCCCGGGCTTCGGCGTCTCGACGACGTTCGCGGCGCTGGCGGACCTCGTCGTCGTGGTGCGCGGGCAGGGCCTGATCGGGATGGCCAGCGCGCCGTTCGTGGCGGCGGCGACCGGGGAGCGGTTGAGCAACGAGGAGCTCGCCGGCGCCGACGCGCAGGCCGCCAACGGCATCGTCGACCTCGTCGCCGACGACGAGGGGGAGGCGCTGGACGCGATCCGCGCGTTCCTCGGGTACCTGCCGTCGCACGCCGACGGCGACCTGCCGTTCACGGGCGGCCCGCACGCCCCGGACGCCGATGCCGCGGCCGTGCTCGACGCGGTCGTGCCGGCCGATCCGCGCCGCGCCTACGACGTGCGCGACGTCGTCGCCGGGATCGCCGACGAGGACACGCTGCTCGAGCTGCGGACGGCGGCGGCGCCGAACCTCGTGACCGCGCTCGTGCGGCTCGAGGGCCGCCCGGTCGGCGTGGTGGCCAACCAGCCGCGCCACCTCGGCGGCGCGCTCGACAGCGGCGCCTGCGAGAAGGCAGCGCACTTCGTCGCGCTCTGCGATGCGTTCGGCCTGCCGCTCGTCGTGCTCATCGACCTGCCGGGGTTCCTCGTCGGCCGCGAGGCGGAGCGCAGCCAGCTCGCGCGCCGCAGCGGGCGGCTCATGCTCGAGCTCGGCCAGGCGACGGTGCCGCTGCTGACCGTCGCGCTGCGCAAGGGCTACGGCGCGGCGTACATCGCGATGGGCGGCGGACGCAGCAACGACGCCGACCTCGCCCTCGCGTGGCCGACCGCCGAGCTCTGCGCGATGCCGATCGAGAGCGCCGTGGACATCGCCTACCGCCGCGAGGTCGAGGCCGCCGAGGACCCGGCCGCGCATCGCGCCGCGCTCGTCGAGCGGTTCCGGCAGAACGTCGACCCGTACCGCGCCGCGAGCGGCTTCGGGATCGACGACGTCGTCGCGCCGTCGGCGACCCGGGCGCTGCTCTGCGACGCTCTGCGCCGCGCCCAGCGCCGCCGCCCGCCCCGCGTGCCCGGCAAGCGCCGGACCATCTCGCCGATCTGATGACCGCCCGGCGAGGGACCGACGCGGTCGAGGTCGGCGGGCACCGGATCCGGCTGCCCCGGACGGTGTCGGCCTCCGCCGTCCAGCAGCGCATCGGTGCCACCGCCGCCGCCGCCTTCGACGTCAATACCGCCTGTACCAGTTTCATGTACGGCCTGTCGGTGGGCACCTCGATGGTGTAGACCGGGGTGGCGCGC
>JALRCL010000188.1 GCA_023268575.1 Patulibacter sp. | reverse complement strand
TCGAGCTTCCGGTCCGAGGCGCCGGCCTCGATCAGCAGCACCCGCCGGTCCGGGTCCTCGCTGAGCCGGGCCGCGACCGCGCAGCCCGCCGATCCGGCGCCGATGACGATGTGGTCGAAGCTCCCCATCGGCCGATCATCGCCCCGGTTCGGCGGCGTCGCTCGGGGGATCGCCCAAACCGAGCCGGTCGACGACCGTGGCTCCCACGAGGGGCGGGCCGGCCGTGCTGACGACGACGAGCACCGGCGACCGGCTGCTCGGGCAGACCCCCGCCCGCTCCGCCGGATGCGAGCAGCTCGTGACGGAGATCGCCACCCGGCTGGAGGGCCGAACCGACGCGATCGCGGCCCAGCTCGTCGACCGGATCGCCGCCGAGCTGGCGATCGTCCGCGAGGACGAGGATCTCCGCGACGACCTCCGGGCCGTCGCCCGGGCGTGCACGTCGCTGCTGACCGCGATGACGCGCACGTGGAGCGATCCGCACGCCGTCCCGGCACCGCGCGACGCGCTCGAGTGGGCGCGCACGATCGTCGCGCGGCGGATCCCGCTCGACTTCCTGCTGCGGGTGTTCCGCATCGGGCACTCCGGCTACGGCGAGATCTGGCACCGCGAGCTGGCGGGCAGCGACGCGCCGCCCGCGCTCGTCCTCGAGGCGCTGCTGGCGACCTCGACCTTCGCGTTCACGTGGGTCGATGCGGTCCTCGAGACCGTCACGACGGTCTACGAGGAGGAGCGGGAGCGGCGCACCCGGGGCATGGAGGCCCTGCGCACCGAGACGGTGGCGGCGATCCTCGCCGGCGAGCCGGTCGACGCCGCGTCGGCCGTCGCCCGGCTCGCCTACGACCTGGACCGGCGCCACCTGGCGCTCGTGGCCTGGGTCGAGGCCGACGCGACGGAGGAGGCGCGCGACGGCGTCGAGCGCGTCGCGGCCGAGGCCGCGCGGTTCCTCGGAGCCGCCGACGGTCGCACGGCGCTGGTGCTGCGCGACGGTCCCCGGGTCGTGCACGGCTGGGTCCCGGAGGGGTCCTGCGACCGGGCGCGCGCGGCCGGCGTCGCTGCGCGACTGGCCAGCACGGGCGTGCGGGTGGCGATCGGCCGTCCGAGCATCGGGGTCGAGGGCTTCCGGTCGTCCCACCTCCAAGCGCGGCGGGCGCGGCGCGTCGCGCGGCTCTTGCGCCACCGCGCCGGTTTGACGCGCTACGACGACGTCGCGGTCGTCGACCTGCTCACGCGCGACGCCGCGGTCGCGCGCGAGGTCATCGCCGACACGCTCGGGCCGCTGGCGATCGAGGACGACGCGTCGCGGCGCCTGCTCGCGACCCTGCGCGTGTTCCTGCAGGAGGGCCAGAGCTTCACGCGCGCGGCCCGCCGCCTGGGCATCCACGAGAACACCGTCGCCTACCGCGTGCGCCGCGTGCTGGACCTCACCGGGCACACCGACGCCGGCTCGCTGGCGCTGCGGACCGCGGTCGAGCTGCTGCCGCTGCTGGACCGCGAGGGGCTCGTCGACGTCACCGACGAGCGCTTGTGAACCCCACAGGAACGGGCGGCCCGCGTGCCCGGGAATCCCCACCTCCGATCCCGGCAGCGGCGGCGATCATCGGCGCCGAGAGGCACCACGAGGAGGAGACACCGCATGAGCCCGACCGCCAACGACGTCGATATCGCCGCCAAGGACTTCTGGGGGCAGCCGTGGAGCGTCCGCGAGGACGCGTTCCGGACGCTGCGCCGCGAGGCCCCGGTCTCGTGGAGCCGCCCGGCCGAGTCCGACCTCCTGCCGCCGGAGGAGAACACGCGTGGCTTCTGGTCGCTGACGCGCTACGAGGACATCCGCCAGGCGAGCCGGAGCCCGGAGATCTTCTCCTCCTCCGGCGGCGTGATCATGGAGGACTTCCCGGATCTCGTCACCGAGATGGCGCAGTCCTTCATCGCCATGGACGCCCCGCGCCACACCGCGCTCCGCGGCATCACGCTCGAGGCGTTCAAGCCGAAGAACATGCGCCGCCTCGACGGCTGGATCAGCGAACACGCCAAGGACCTGATCGACGAGATGGCCCACCTCGGCCGCGGCGACTTCGTCGAGCTCGTCTCGGTGCAGATGCCGGCCCGGATCTTCGGCGCGTTCTTCGGCCTCGAGCCCGGCACGGAGCTGCACCAGCGCGCCGTCCACGCCGCCGGCC
>JALRCL010000185.1 GCA_023268575.1 Patulibacter sp. | reverse complement strand
CCGCCGCCGACGGCGACGCGAACATCATCTTCGGCGCGGTCATCGACGAGGACATGGGCGACGAGGTCAGCGTGACCGTCATCGCGACGGGCTTCGACAAGAGCCGCTCGGCGCGCCCAGCCTCCTCGTCCTCGAGCGCGTCCTCGCGGTCGCGAGGCAGCGAGCGGGACCGGCCCGAGCGCGACCGGCCGGAGCGCGGTCGCCGCGGCACGAGCGAGCGGGTGCCGCGCGTCGAGCGCCAGCGCTCCTCGCTGGAGATCGGCGACGACGACATCGACATCCCCGCCTTCCTGCGCTAGCGCGCTGCGCGGGCTCCGGCCCGCGCACCCCTCCCGCGTCCGTCGCGGGGATCCAGTGGACCCGAGGCCGTCACGCCCGCGTGACGGCTTCGGTCGTTCCGGGGGTAGGGTCCGGCCGGTGACCGACAACCTGCGCCGGACGAGCCTCTACGACGCCCACCTCGCCGCGGGCGCGCGGGTCGTCCCGTTCGCCGGCTGGGAGATGCCGGTGCAGTACGCCGGCGTGAAGGAGGAGCACCTCGCCGTTCGCGGCGCGGCCGGCGTCTTCGACGTCTCGCACATGGGCGAGATCCGCACGCACGGCCCGCAGGCGCTCGCGTTCCTGCAGCACCTGCTCTCCAACGACGTGTCGCGGATCGCCGTCGGCGGCGCGCAGTACGCGCTGCTCCTGCGCCCCGAGGGCGGCGTCGTCGACGACCTCTTCACCTACCGGCTCGCCGACGACGTCTACCTGACGGTGACGAACGCCGCGAACCACGCGAAGGACCTCGCCTGGTTCCGCGAGCACGCCGACGGCTTCGACGTCGTGATCGAGGACGCCGCCGACGACTACGCGATGCTCGCCGTCCAGGGGCCGGAGGCGCGGCAGCGGATCGCCCCGCTCGTCGACGGCGAGCTGCCCGCGCGCTTCCGCATCGAGCGCCGGCGCCTCGCGCTGCCCGGCGCCGGGGACGCGGTCGACGCGCTCGTCGCCGGCACGGGCTACACGGGGGAGGACGGCGTCGAGGTGCTCGTCGCGCCCGAGGCCGCACCGGCGCTGTGGGACGCCCTGCTGGCCGCCGGCGTGACCCCGGTCGGCCTGGGCGCGCGCGACAGCCTGCGCCTGGAGGCCTGCTTCCACCTCTACGGCAACGACCTCTCCGACGACCGCGACCCGATCGGCGCCGGCCTCGGCTGGGCCGTGAAGGAGGACACCGGGCACCTCGGCGCCGACGCAGCGCGGGCCGCGCGCGAGCAGCTCGCCGCCGACGGCGGCACCGGCCCGGACCGCGAGCGCCTCGTGCCGATCCGCTTCACCGACCGCGGGATCCCGCGGCAGGGCAACCCCGTCGTCGGCGGGGGCGTCGTGACCAGCGGCGGGTTCTCGCCCTCCCTGGAGGCCGGCGTCGGCCTGGCCTACGTCCCGGGCGCGAGCGCTGCGGCCGGGACCGCCATCGAGGTCGACGTGCGCGGCAAGGTCCGTCCGGCGGTCGTCGCGGCCAAGCCGCTCTACCCGCCGCCCGCCTGACCCGCCGCGGCGCGTCCGCGGGCGGCCCGGGAAGCGCCGGGCGCG
>JALRCL010000075.1 GCA_023268575.1 Patulibacter sp. | reverse complement strand
ACCTGGTGTTCGGCAGCCAAGGCGAAGCCGGCAAGGCCCTGGTGGCCAGTGGCCGGGTGGCCACGGTGCAGGCCTTGGGCGGCACCGGCGGCCTGAAGGTCGGCGCCGACTTCCTGAAGAAGCTGAACCCGACCGCCAAGGTGCTGATCAGCGACCCGAGCTGGGAGAACCACCGCGCGCTCTTCACCAACGCCGGATTCAGCGTCGCCACCTACCCCTATTACGACGCGCCATCGCGCGGCGTCGCCTTCGAGGCGATGCTCGCCACGCTGAACGGCGCCGAGGCCGGCACCATCGTCGTGCTGTCCGTCGCCGACACCGGCGCCGGGATGACGCCACAGGTCCTCGAGCGGGCGATGGAGCCGTTCTTCACGACGAAGCCCGAGGGCGCGGGAACCGGCCTCGGGCTCGCGACCGTCTACGGCATCGCCACGCACCACGAGGGCCGCGTCCGGCTGGAGTCGGAGCCCGGCACGGGCACCGCCGTGCACGTCGAGCTCCCGGCGCTCGGCGCGGCGGTGACGAGCCAGCCGCCGTCCGACGACGCACGGCCCGGATCCCGGGGCGAGACGATCCTCCTCGTCGAGGACGAGCCGAGCGGGCGCCAGATCGCCCGCCGGATCCTCGAGCGCGCCGGCTACCAGGTGGTGGTGACGGAGAACGGCGCGCAGGCGCTGGAGGTCGTGCGCGACGAGCACCAGCGGCTCGACCTCGTGCTCACCGACGTGATCATGCCCGGGATGCTCGGAACGGAGCTCGCCGAGCGCGTCGTCGAGCTGCGTCCGGGGACGCGGGTGCTGCTCATGAGCGGCTACAGCGACGAGCTCGTCGCGCGGCCCCCGGACGGCCAACACCACCCGCTGATCGAGAAGCCGTTCGATGCCACCGGGCTGCTGACCCGGATCCGCGGCGTGCTCGCCGCCTCCCCGGAGCGACGGCCCTGAGATGTCCGGCGCGGCCGTCACGACGTCGGGCGTCGCGCGCGGAACCGTCCCGTCGCTGCGCGCGACCGGGGCGGTCACGCCCGAAGCGGTGCGCGTGCTCGTCGTCGACGACGACCCGCTCGCCGCGCGGATGCTCACGCGGGTCCTGGCTGCACGGGGGTTCGCCTGCGACGTCCTGCACGACGGGCGAGACGCGTCATCGGTCGTGACCGCGCAGCGTCCCGACGTCGTCCTGCTGGATCTCCACATGACCCCGATCGACGGATTCGAGGTCCTCGCCCGACTGCAGGCCGACCATCGCACCGCCCTGACGCCCGTGATCGCCGTCACCGGCGACCGACGGCCGGAGACGGTGCTCGCGCTGCTCACCGCGGGCGCCGACGACTACGTCGGCAAGCCGTTCGAGGTCGACGAGCTGCAGGCGCGGATCCTCACCGCCACGCGCCGCCGGATCCTGCTGGGCGGCGTGAGCCCGCTGACCGGCCTGCCCGGCAACGTCCTGCTCACGCGCGCGGTGGAGCAGCGGCTCGAGGCGGGGGTGGCGTTCGGCTTCCTGCACGCCGACATCGACCACTTCAAGCCCTTCAACGACCGCTACGGCTACGTGCGCGGCGACGAGGTGATCCGCGGCCTCGCGGCGGTGCTCGATCAGGCCGCCGACGCCGTCGCCGCGACGGACACGGTCATCGGCCACATCGGCGGCGACGACTTCGCCGTCGTGGCACCGGTCGACGTCATCGTGCCGCTCGCGCACGACGCCGTGATGCGGTTCGACGCGATGGTGCCCGGCTTCCACGATCCCGAGGACGCCGCGCGGGGCACGATCGTCACCCGCGACCGGCAGGGCAACGAGGTCGTCGACGGCCTGCTCTCGGTGTCGATCGGCGTCGCGCGGTGGACGACGGCGCACCCGCGGGCGGTGAAGGCCGTCGCCGACGTCGCGGCGGAGCTGAAGCACGTCGCCAAGCGCACGGCCGGCTCGCAGGTCGCCGTCGACCGCCGGACGCGCTGAGCCGCGAGGGATCGCGAGAGCGCCGCCGGCCCCGCGGGTAGACGGTCGGCATGCAGGAGATCGTCCCCGGCGTCCGCCACTGGACCGCGCAGCGCGCGACCATCGGCCAAGAGGTCGGCTCGGCGTGGATCGTGCCGGCCGGCGTGCTCGTCGATCCGCTGCTGCCGGAGGAGGGCCTCGAAGCATTCCGCGACGCGGACGAGCCGCCCCGGGCGATCGTCCTGACGACCGGGCTGCACCGCCGGGACGCAGTGCGGATC
Source organism: Patulibacter sp. (assembly GCA_023268575.1). Taxonomy (GTDB): domain Bacteria; phylum Actinomycetota; class Thermoleophilia; order Solirubrobacterales; family Solirubrobacteraceae; genus Patulibacter. The sequence goes on along the minus strand of JALRCL010000075.1, from coordinate 559 downwards.
GCCGACGCCCTGGGGATCGGGATCCTGGCGCCGGTCGAGGCGCGCGAGCGGATCGGCCGCGAGCTGGCGTTCACGCCCTACGGCGATGGCGACGAGGTCGCCCCGGGCGTCCGGGCGGTGCGGATCGGCGCGCTGTGCCCCGACGAGTACGCGCTGCGGGCGGACCTCGCCGGGGGCACGGTGCTGCTCGCGGACGCGCTGATCGAGCAGGAGCAGGGGCTCGACGTCCCGCCGGAGGCGCTCCTCGGCGACGATCCCGACGCGGTCCGCCGGGGCCTACGCGAGGGGCTCGCGCGACTGCTCGACGTGCCGTTCCGGCACCTCCTCCCGTCGCACGGGTCGCCCGTCGTCGACCGCGGGGCGGACGCGCTGCGCGAGGCGATCGCCCGGGGCTGATCCGGCCCGGGGCCGCGGGTCGGCGTCGCTCACGCCGGATGCGGGCGCCGAGCCCCGCCAGCTTGGCCTCGAGCCGCTCGTAGCCGCGGTCGAGGTGGTACACGCGCGAGATGGTGGTGGCGCCGCGCGCGGCGAGGCCGGCCAGCACCAGCGAGGCGGACGC
>JALRCL010000074.1 GCA_023268575.1 Patulibacter sp. | reverse complement strand
GCATGACGTCGTCTTGGCGCCCGGTTGCACGTGTACGATCAGCTGCAGATTGCCCTGAGACGTCACCTGTAGCCAGGGGATGTTTGATTCAGTCACGCCCTAATTCAACACCCAGTTCGCGACTGCGTTCTGCTGCTGCTCGACGAGCCGTTCGGCGGGGTCGACAAGCGCAGCGAGGCGACGATCACCGCGCTGCTGCGCGCCCTCGCCGCCGAGGGGCGCACGGTGCTCGTGTCGACCCACGACCTCGTCGCCGTCCCGGCGCTCTGCGACCGCGTCGCCCTGCTGAACCGCCGGATCGTCGCCCAGGGCGCGCCGGCCGAGACCCTGCGTCCCGGCCCCCTGGCCGAGGCGTTCGGCGGGTTCGTCCCCGCCGAGGCCCTGCGACCCGAGGAGCTCGCCGCGTGAGCCGCCTCGCCCCTCCCTCGCCGACCCCCGCTGCCACCGGAGCCGCCCGATGAGCGACATCGTCACCTGGCTGATCGACCCGCTCGAGTACGCCTTCATGCAGCGCGCGCTGATCGTCGCGCTCGCCTGCGGCCTCGTCTGCGCCGTGCTCTCGTGCTGGCTCACCCTGCTCGGCTGGTCGCTGATGGGCGACGCCGTCTCCCACGCCGTGCTGCCGGGGGTCGTCCTGAGCTACGTCGCCGGCGCGCCGTTCGCGATCGGCGCGTTCGTCTTCGGTGCCGGCGCGGTCGCGCTGATCGGCGGCCTGAACCGCACGAGCCGGGTGAAGGAGGACGCCGCGATCGGCATCGTCTTCACCGGGCTCTTCGCGCTCGGGCTCGTGCTCGTGAGCGTCATCCCGTCGGAGATCGACCTCTTCCACATCCTCTTCGGCAACGTCCTCGGCGTCAGCGACGGCGACATCGCCCAGGCGGTCGGGATCGGGATCGTGGCGCTCGGCGCGCTGCTCTACCGCCGCAAGGACCTCGTCCTCTACGCCTTCGACCCGACCCACGCCCACGCGATCGGCCTGTCGCCGCGCCGGCTCGAGGCGCTGCTGCTCGGCGCGCTCGCGCTGACGGTGATCGTCGCCCTGCAGGCGGTCGGCATCGTCCTCGTCGTGGCGATGCTCATCACCCCGGGGGCTACCGCGTACCTCCTGACCGACCGCTTCGACCGGATGCTGCTCATCGCCGCCGCCGGCAGCGCCGCGGCGTGCGTCATCGGCGTCTACGCGAGCTACTACGCCGACGCGTCGACCGGCGGGGCGATCGTCGTCGTCCTGACGCTGCAGTTCGTCCTGGCGTACCTGCTCGGTCCGCGTGGCCTGCTGCGCGGCCGGCGCGATCGGCGCGAGCCGCTGCCGGCGCCGGCCTGATCCGGGCCTCGGGGACGGCGTCCGGCGGAGCGCCCCCGCCGGACGCCCCGGGGCTCCCGTCTAGGCGAGGTCGGCGTCGTCCTCGTCGGCCGGGGGCCGACGGCGGCGCGCGACGAGCGCCAGCGCCACGAGGGCGGCGAGCGCGACGGCGGTGATCGCGAAGAGCGCCGTGGGCGGGCCGCCGTCCTCGATCGGGGCGATCTCCAGCCGGCCGCTCCCGCGGGCGCCCGAGACGTCGACGACGATCCGCTGGCGCCCGATCGTGGCGCCGTCGGGGACGGGGACGACGGCCTCGTAGCCGCCGGCGATCCGGTGGACCGCGCCGCGGACCGGGCGCCCGTCGAGCCAGATCGTCGTGCGGACGTCGACCGTCGCGTCGGCGCCCGAGGCGGCGTCGGTGACGTAGGCGGTGAGGTCGAAGGCCCGCCCACCGTCCGGGGCTCCGTCCGGGAGCAGCTGCCCGGTGAGCTGGGTCCGGTACGGGCCCGTCACGGCGCTGCCCAGCAACGTGCCGCCGTGGGCGACGACGACCGCGGGCCACGCGAACAGCAGGCAGAGCGCCACGACGACCCCCGCCGCGCTCCGCCTCCGGCGGCGACCGGAGCCGGCGGGAGCGACGAGCCCGTCACGCGCGCCAGAACCGCCGGGCTGCGCAAGCGGGAGGGGACGCACGGTCATGCCGACCACCCCGGCAGGCCCGGGCAGGTGCGTCGCGCGCGCGACGGGACGAGGTAGTTGCCGCGGGCGGTCACGTTGAGCCACTCGTTGATCCCGTTGTTGACCTGGGGGCCGACGCCGGCCGAGGCGTCGATCGCGCGGGCGGCGTTCATCGCCCGGCGCGTGCGCTCGAAGTCCTCGATCGACCGCTGCAGGGCGACGAAGTGCACCTGCGCGGCGTCGCCGTCGCGGCTGTCGAAGTCGCGCCGCAGGATGATCGGCCGGTCGTCGCGCCGGACCGACGCCATCGACTCGGCGTGCCCGACGACGCCCCGGCGCCGCGCGACGTCGCGCAGGTCGTGGACGGGGTTCGCGATCCCGTCCGGGCGGCGCTCGAGGGCCTGCGGCGTCGCGTCGGCGGCGAACATCCGCCGCACCCGTCCGGCCTGATCGACGCCGTGGTACCAGGTATCGAGCGTCAGCTCGATCGTCGACGCGTGCATCGTCGTGCCGCCCCGCCACGGTCCGTCGGCGATCGTCACGTCGTCCTCCGTCGCCTGGTTGCGACGCAGACCGGACTGGAAGCCCATGTAGAGCGGGGCGTCCCGGTCGATCGCCCGGTCGCTCGGCAGGCCGACGACGCCGCGCTGGCGCGCCCGCGGCAGCCCGGCGCCGACGAAGCCCGTGCGGCGCGCGCGGACCCGCAGCAGCTCCGTCAGCGACACCGACCCCCGGGCCTCGCGGAGCGTGCCGCCGTGCAGCAGCGCGCGCTCGACCCGGTCCAGCCGCGCCTCGTCGTCGGCGGCGAGGTGGACGATCGCGACGGGGTCGTCGATCGCCGGCGCCTCCGTCGGGCTCAGCGCCGTCGCCGCCGGGACGGGCGACGCGAGGCCGATCCGACGGAACCACGCCGGACCCCAGCCGACGACCGCGAGCACGCCGTCCGCGCTGCGCGGCAGTGCGCGCTCGAGCCGGCGCAGGCCCGCCTCGGCGGCCCGGGCGCGCTCCGGAGTCGGGTCGGCGGCGAGGTC
>JALRCL010000460.1 GCA_023268575.1 Patulibacter sp. | reverse complement strand
TCCGGCGGCGGTTGCTAGCGTTGACGGCCAGCGTTCGTCGCCGCCGAGCTCCCCAGGTCACCCGCTCGGCCTCCGCGACGATCGTCCGGCTGCTCGCGAACCCGACACGAACGCGAACTCCCCGTGCGCTCCCTCCTCCGCCTCCTGCCCCTCCCGATCGTCCTCCTGGCCTTCGTGGCCGGCGGCGCGGCACCCGCGAGCGCGGACTACCGCGCGGTGCTGAAGGACTGCACCGACGGGTCGCTCGAGGGGCGCTACTCGCAGCGCGACCTCGAGCTCGCGCTGCGCAACATGGCCGCGGGCGAGGCGGACTACGGCGACTGCGCCGACGTCATCGCCACGGCGATGTCGACCGCCGGCTCCAAGGGCTCCGGCGGCTCGGGCTCGTCGGGCTCCGGCTCCGGCTCCGGCGCGGGCGGCACGGGCGGCTCCTCCGGGAGCGGCGGCTCGACCGGGGGCGACGCCGGACAGGGCGCCGACACCTCGGGTGCGGTCGGCGCGTCGCGCACCGCGACCCCCGAGGAGCAGGTGAACGCCACGAAGGCCGCGACCGACGTCGCCACGGAGGCGACGAAGGCCGACGAGGTCGCGCTGCGCAACGTCCGCGTGCCCGCCTCGGCCGACCTCGGCGAGGCCGGGGCGTCGCTGCCGACCTCGCTGCTGCTGGCCCTCATCGGCTGCGGCGCCGCCGCGTGCCTCGCGGGCGGGACCGTCGCGATCCGGAGCCTGCGACGCCACCGTGGCCACTGAGGCACCGTCGCCCCAGGGCGACCCGACGGCGGACGCGCAACGCACCCGCACGCTGCCGGCCGTCGGGACGGGCCCGGGTCCGGCCCGCGCGCCGGCCACCGGCCGCGCCCGCCTGACCGGCCTGCTGCGCGGCGACCTGCCGTGGACGCTGCTCATCGGCGCGCTCGTCGTCTGGACCGTCACCGAGGCGCAGATCGGCGCCGACATCGGGCGGACCGCCCCGGTGCTGCTCGGCCTGCTGCTCGTCTCGGGCCTCGTCTGCATCGCGTCCCTGCTCGCCGCGCCGGGCACCGCGCGTCCCTGGGGCGCCGGGACCCTCGCGCTGGGCGGCGCGCTCGTCGTCCTCACCGGCGCGTCGATCTCGTGGTCGGTGGCGCCCGACGCCTCGTGGCAGGACGCCAACCGGATCCTCACGTACCTCGCGGTCATGGCCGCCGGCGTCGCGGGCGCCCGCCTCGCCCCCGGCCGGTGGCAGGCGCCGCTCGGTGGCGTGCTGCTCGGCTCGACGGTCGTCGTCCTCCTCGGGCTCGGGCACAAGGTCTTCCCCGAGGCGATCGATCCGGCCCAGGTCTACGCGCGGCTGCAGGACCCGATCGGCTACTGGAACGGCCTCGGCGCGATCGCCGCCTTCGCGCTCGTGCTCTCGCTCTGGCTCGGCAGCCGGCGAACCGGCTACCAGCCCCTGAACGCCCTCGCCTATCCGATCGCGGCGATCGCCGTCCTCGGCCTGCTGCAGTCCTACTCGCGCGGCGGACTCGCCGCCGCGGCGGTCGGCGTCGCCGTCTGGATCGCGCTCGCGCCACGCCGCCTGCACAGCCTGCTCGTGCTCGCCGTCGGCGTGGCGGGCGGCGGCTTCGTCGGGATCTGGACGTTCGCGAACGACGCGCTGTCGACGGACAACGTGGCGCTCGCCGCCCGCGAGTCCGCCGGCGCGGAGCTCGGCGTCCTGCTCGTGGCGACGCTCGTCGTCCTGCTCGTCGTCGGCCTGGCGATCGAGTTCGCGATGCTCTTCGCCGGCGTGGGCGCCGCGGAGCGGCGCCGCCTCGGGGTGATCGTCGCCTGCGCCGTCGCGGTCGTGCCGATCGGCGGCATCGCGGTCGTCGCGTCGAGCGAGCGCGGCCTGACGGGCTCCGTCTCGCACGCGTGGACCCAGCTGACCGATCCCGACGCCGCGGTCCCGAAGGGCGACCCGTCGCGCCTCGGCGCGGTCGGCTCGTTCCGTTCGCGCTACTGGCGCCAGGCGTTCGACGTCTTCGAGGCGCAGCCGCTGCGGGGCGTCGGTGCCGACGGGTTCGGCGCGGTCCAGCCGCGCGTGCGGACCGACGCGGCGGTGGCCAAGCACGCCCACGGCTGGGTGCCCCAGACGCTCGCCGACCTCGGCTGGATCGGCATGCTCGCCTCGCTGGCCTTCGGGCTGGCGTTCGTCGCCGCCGCGGCCCGCGCCCTCGGCTACCTGCGGACCGCCGGCGTGCCCGCCCGCCCGCGCGGCGGGCTGCTGCCCGAGCGCGACGGCCTCGTCGCGGCGACGGCGATCGTCGCGACCTTCGCGGTGACCTCCGTCGCGGACTGGACGTGGTTCGTCCCCGGGGTGACGCTGCCGATGATGCTCCTGGCCGGCTGGGTCGTCGGCCGCGGCGCGGAGAGCGCGTTCGTCCCCCGGCCCCGTCCGGGGCTGCGGATCGCGGGCCCGCGCGGCGTCGCGGCGGCCGGCGTCGCCGTCGCGGTGGTGCTGGCCGGGCTGTCGGTCGCCGGCCCGTGGCGCTCCCAGCGCGCGCAGGAGTCCGCGTTCTCGGCCCTCGAGCGCGGCGACGTGGCCGCCGCCGAGCGCGACGCCCGCGACGCCCGCCGCCGCGACCCGCTGTCGGCCGACGCCGACTACGTGCTCGGCACGGTCCTCGCCCGCAAGGGCGACGTCGACGGGGCGCGCGCCGCGTACGAGCACGCCGTCGAGCGCCAGCCGGCCGTTCCGGACACGTGGCAGCGCCTGGCCCGGTTCGAGCTCGACGTCGCCGACCGTCCGTACAACGCCCAGCGCGCCGCCGGCGTCGCGCTGCGCCTGGCGCCGACGAGCCGCGCCGCGCAGCTCGTCGCGATCGCCGCGACGCGCCGCGCGACGGAGAAGCGCGCCGCGCGCGAGCAGCGAGCCGCCGAGCGCCGCGCCGCGCGCGGATGACGCCGGCCGGACCGCGACCTTCGCCCCTCTCCTGGGTTCCAACCCGTGCCCCCATGCGCCGACTGCTGCTCCTGACCGCCACCCTCCTCGTCCTGCTGCCGACCGCCGGCGCGAGCGCGTACTCCCGGATGGAGTCGACGTTCCAGGACGATCCGCGCCTCGTCTACGGCACGCCGAAGGTCCGCAACGCCACGCTCGACGAGGTCCGGGCGCTCGGCGTGGACCGGATCCGCGTCAGCGTCTTCTGGAACCTCTTGGCGCCGCAGCCGACGTCGGGCACGAAGCCCGAGGGCTTCGACGGCAGCGACCCGAACGCGTACGCCGCGTCGGCATGGGCGCGCTACGACGACCTCATCGACGCGATCCACGCGCGCGGCATGAAGGTGAACCTCAACCCGACCGCGCCGGGGCCGCTGTGGGCGATGTCGGGCGCGTTCGACGCGCGGATCGCCGACCGCACGAACCCGAGCCCGGAGGAGTTCGGGGCGTTCATGGTCGCGCTCGGCCGCCGCTACGCCGGCGACTTCGTGCCCTCCGGCGCCACCGCGCCGCGCCCGCGGATCGACTACTGGTCGATCTGGAACGAGCCGAACCAGGGCGGCTGGCTCTCGCCGCAGTGGACGGCCGTGGGGACCTCCGGCGTCGAGCAGTCGCCGCAGCAGTACCGCCGCCTCGTCGATGCCTCGTGGGCGGCCCTGCAGTCCACGGGCCACACGCCGCAGTCCGACACGATCCTCGTCGGCGAGACCGCCCCGAAGGGCACGCACGCCGCGAAGGACCGGCGCACCCGAGCGTCGGCGATGGACGCCATGCGGTTCTTCCGCCGCCTCTACTGCCTGAACGACCGGATGGGCTTCCTCACGGGCGCCGACGCGAAGGCCGTCGAGTGCCCGGAGACGCCGAACGCGGCGGAGTTCGTCGCCGCGCACCCGGGCCTCTTCCAGATGACGGGCTACGCGCACCACCCGTACGAGCTGACCCTCGCCCCGGACCGCCGCCCGACGTACCCCGACGACTGGGTGACGACCGCGAACCTCGGGACGCTCACCGACCAGCTCGAGCGGGCGATGGCGCGCTACAAGGTCGGCCGCAAGGCGATCCCGCTCTACCTGACGGAGTTCGGCTACCAGTCCTTCGCGCCCGACCCGCTCGGCGTGTCCC
>JALRCL010000018.1 GCA_023268575.1 Patulibacter sp. | reverse complement strand
TCGGAGAAGTTCGCCTCGCCGATCGCGAACAGGCCCGGGATCGTCGTCTGCAGCTCGTAGTCGACCCAGAGCCCGCCCATCGTGTAGTGCGGAGCCGGGTAGATCATCATCGGCTTCTCGAACGGCGAGTCGCCCGTGATCCGCTCGTACATCTGGAAGAGGTTGAGGTACTTGCCCTCGATCGCCGCGCGGCCCTGGCGCTCGATCTCGTCCCGGAAGTCGAGGTACACGCCGCGCTTCGTGCCGCCGACGCCGAGGCCCTGGTCGCAGGCGACCTTCGCGGCGCGGGAGGCGATGTCGCGCGGCGCGAGGTTGCCGAACGCCGGGTAGCGCTCCTCGAGGAAGTAGTAGCGCTCCTCCTCCGGGATGTCGCCGGGCTCGCGCGTCTCGTTCGGATCGCGGGGGACCCAGATCCGCCCGTCGTTGCGCAGCGACTCCGACATGAGCGTGAGCTTCGACTGGTAGTCGCCGGACTGCGGGATGCAGGTCGGGTGGATCTGCGTGTAGCAGGGGTTGGCGAACAGGGCGCCCTTGCGCGTCGCCTTCCACGCGGCCGTGACGTTGGACCCCATCGCGTTCGTCGAGAGGTAGAAGACGTTCGAGTAGCCGCCCGAGGCGAGCACGACGCAGTCGGCGACGTGGCGCTCGATCTCGCCGGTGACGAGGTTGCGCGCGATGATGCCCCGGGCCTGCCCGTCGATGAGGACGACGTCGAGCATCTCGTGCCGGTGGTGGACGGTGACGTTGCCCTCGGCGACCTGGTGCTGCAGCGCGCTGTAGGCACCGAGCAGCAGCTGCTGTCCGGTCTGGCCGCGCGAGTAGAACGTGCGCCGCACGAGCACGCCGCCGAACGAGCGGGTCGCGAGCTGTCCGCCGTACTCGCGGTTGAACGGCACGCCCTGTGCGACCGCCTGGTCGATGATGCTCGTCGAGACCTCGGCGAGCCGCCAGACGTTCGCCTCGCGCGAGCGGAAGTCGCCGCCCTTGACCGTGTCGTAGAAGAGCCGCTTGACGGCGTCGCCCTCGTTGGCGAAGTCCTTCGCCGCGTTGATCCCGCCCTGGGCGGCGATCGAGTGCGCCCGGCGGGGCGTGTCCTGGAAGCAGAAGCTGTCGACCTGGAAGCCCTGCGCGCCGAGGCTCGCCGCGCAGCTCGCGCCGGCCAGGCCGGTGCCGATGACGATGATCCGATGGTGGGGCCGGTTGCGCGGGCCGACGAGCTGATGGGCGTCGAGCCAGCGGCGCCACTTCGTCTCGATCGGGCCGTCGGGGATCCGCGCATCGAGGACGCGGCCGGACGGGCGGGCCTCGGTCGTGCTCATCGGGAGACCTCCGCGCCGTGGGCGCCGTGCGGGGCGGCGGGCTGCGGGTCGGGCAGCGCGCCGGTGAAGAAGAGGATCGGGATCAGGGCGAACCCGACGACGATCAGGAGCGTGACCCCGGTCGCGCCGCGGCGCAGCGCGCGGTTGCGCGTGCGGGAGTCCAGCCCGAGGGTCTGCAGGAGGCTCCAGATCCCGTGACGCAGGTGGAAGCCGACGAGGCCCAGCGCCACGAGGTACAGGACCAGCAAGTACCACTTCGCGAACGCGTCGTGGAGGTTCGCGTAGACCGCCCCGTGCGCCAGCGGCGTGACGTCGATCGTCAGCGTCGTGAACTGCAGGATGTGGAAGACGATGAAGAACAGCAGCAGCGGACCGGTGACGATCATCGAGCGTGCCGCCCAGGAGCGCCCGATGCGCTTGGCGCCGTGGCCCTTGGGGCGCGCCGCCCGGTTGCGGCGGGCGAGCTGGATCACCGCGGTGACGTGGACGACGAGCGCCACGAGCAAGACGATGCGCACGCCCCAGAGCACCGCCTCGCGCGGCAGCAGCGGCTCGCCGAACGTCCGCAGCCACTCGGCGTAGCCGTCGATCCGCGCCCCGTCGTCGGAGCCGTGCTGCGCTCCGGCCGCTCCGGCGCCGGCGAGCGCCGTGAGGTTGCCGAGCATGTGGAGCAGGAGGTACGCGAGGAGCATCGCGCCCGAGACCGCGGCGGCGATCTTCTTGCCGAGCACGGAGGCCCAGGCCTCGCGGATCCCACCTTGTCGTCGTGCCACCGAGTGCGTGCCCACGAACGGCGATCTTACGCACGCGGCCCGCCGAGGCGCCTCCCGGTATTTGGAACGCCTAAGTGCCTCCGGTCACACAAGATGCGCGGCCGATCCGTCAAGGCGGCGGCGGACGACGGGACGGCGCGATCGCCCTCCAGGCCGTCGATCGCCGGACGCGTCCGGCCACGCCACGACCCCGGACACCCCGAAACCCCTCCCTTCCGGTTTTGGTGTTCCAACCATGACCGCCGGCCCTACCACCACCGGTGCAGCAACCCACACGCCGACCACCACGCGAGCGTCAACGCGCCGCGGGCCGGGACGCCACCGGCGCCGCCCCGATCGCCCGACCCCGACGACCGGGGGGTCGCCGCGCGAGCCGTTCCGGTTCCCGCCCCGTGAAACAGAGGGGCCCGATCGAGACCGACCGCGACGGCGGCGCGCGCGATCGCCGTGCCGCGCTGGGACTGCCGAAAAACCGACCCGCTGCATCGGGATTGTCTACCGGTTATCCCGACCTCGATCGTCGGGGTTGGACGGGACGCGGCGTGGGAAGTTGGAGGTATACGATCCGCCCGGTTTCCCCGTCCTCGCTCGAAAGAGGCCCATGCCCGCACACGACGTCCTGATCATCGGGGCCGGCCTGGCCGGCCAGCGCGCAGCGCTGGCCGCCGCCGACGCCGGCGCCACCGTCGCGATCATGAGCAAGGTCCACCCGGTCCGCTCCCACTCCGTGGCGGCTGCCGGCGGGATCAACGCCGCGATCAACCCCGCCGACGACTGGCGCTCCCACGCCTTCGACACCGTCAAGGGCTCGGACTACCTCGGCGACCAGGACGCGATCGAGGTCATGACCTCGGAGGCGCCGAACGAGATCCTGCACCTGGAGCACATCGGCGTCACGTTCCACCGCAACGAGACCGGGCACCTGGACCTGCGCGCCTTCGGCGGCGCGTCGATGAAGCGCACCGCGTACGTCGCCGACATCACCGGCCAGGCGATCCTCCACGTGCTCTACGAGCAGCTCATGAAGTACAGCGATCGGGTCGATCGCTACGAGGAGTGGTTCAACACCTCGCTCATCCGCGGCGACAACGGCCGCTGCCAGGGCGTCGTGGCGCGCAACATCCGCACGGGCGAGATGCAGACCTTCGTCGCCAAGACGGTGATCCTCGCGACCGGCGGCGTCGGCCAGGCCTGGAAGCCGACGACGAACGGCCTCATCTGCACCGGCGACGGCATGTCCCTCGCGTACCGCCTCGGCGCGCGCCTGATGGACATGGAGATGATCCAGTACCACCCGACGACCATGACGGCCAACGGGTTCCTCATCACCGAGGGCGCCCGCGGCGAGGGCGCGCACCTGCGCAACGCCGACGGCGAGCGGTTCATGGTCCACTCCGCGCCGAACAAGATGGAGCTCGCCTCGCGCGACGTCGTCTCCCGCGCGGAGCAGAAGGAGATCAACGAGGGCCGCGGCACCGGGCCGCTGAAGGACTCCGTGCTCCTCGACGTCACCGTCGTGCCGAAGCACCGGATCCTCGAGGCGCTGCGCGAGATCGTGAACCTCGGCCGCGACTTCGCCGGCATCGACATCACGCGGGAGCCGATCCCGGTCCGCCCGGGCCAGCACTACACGATGGGCGGCGTGAAGACCGACGTCGACGGCGAGACGGACATCCCGGGCCTCTACGCGGCCGGCGAGGTCGCCTGCGTCTCCGTCCACGGCGGCAACCGCCTCGGGGCCAACTCGCTGCTGGACACGCTGATCTTCGGCCGCCGCTCCGGCGAGCACGCCGCGAAGGTCGCCGCGTCGATCCCGATGCCGACCGTCTCCGACGCGCAGCTGCGCGACGACCAGAAGGAGATCGCGGCGATCATCGCGCGGCCGAAGACCGGCCGCCGCGTGTCCGAGATCAAGGACGAGCTCGGCACCTCGATGAACCAGTACTGCGCCGTCTTCCGCGACGAGGAGGGGATGACGAAGGGCAAGGAGATCGTCACCCGCCTGCGCGAGGAGGCCAAGGACGCCTACATCGACGACCAGGGCACGGTCTTCAACCAGGACGTCCTCGGCGCCCTGGAGCTCGGCTTCATGCTCGACTGCGCCGACGCCTGCGTGACCGCGGCGCTCGAGCGCAAGGAGTCCCGCGGCGCGCACTCGCGCACGGACTTCACCGAGCGCGACGACGAGAACTGGCTCTTCCACCTCACGGTGGAACAGGACGGCGACGGCGAAGCGAAGCTCGCCCAGGCGCCGGTGACGATCACGCAGTGGCAGCCGATGGAGCGGACGTACTGATGTCGACGATCGACCACACGACGAACGGCAGCACGGGCGCGGACGACGCGCCCGAGGGGATCGAGCAGTTCACGCTGCGCCTGCGCCGCTACGACCCGGAGTCGGGCGAGGCGGCGTACTACGAGGAGTTCCAGATCGAGCTCGAGCCCCACCGCTCGGTCCTCGACGGGATCCTCCAGGCGAAGGCCCAGGAGGACGGCTCGATCGGCATCCGCTGCTCGTGCCGCGCCGCGATCTGCGGCTCGTGCGGCACGCGGATCAACGGCCAGCCCGGCCTCGCGTGCCACACGCACCTCTCCGAGGCGATGGCGCGGTCCAAGGACGGCAAGATCACGGTCGAGCCGATGGGCAACATGCCCGTCATCAAGGACCTGATCGTCGACATGGACGCGGTCCACTGGAAGAAGCAGGCCCGGGTCACCCCGTGGCTGCTGCCCAGCGAGCCGCTGCCCGAGCGCGAGCACATCGTCCCGCGCGAGTCGATGGTCGACGTCACGCAGTCGATGGCGTGCATCCAGTGCGGCGCGTGCGTGTCGGACTGCCTCTCGATGGAGATCGACCCGCTCTTCGTCGGTCCCGCGGCCCTGGCGAAGACCTACCGCTTCGTCGGCGACCCGCGCGACAGCCGCCACGCCGAGCGCCTGTCGAACCTCGCCGAGGACCCGCACGGCCTCTACGCCTGCACCCACTGCTTCAAGTGCGTCGAGGCGTGCCCGAAGGGCGTCGCGCCGATGAACCAGATCATGCGGCTGCGCCGGATCGCGTCGCAGGACCACCACATCGTCGACCGCAACAACGGCGAGCGCCACGAGATGGCGATCGTCAACAGCGTGAAGAAGTACGGCACGCTGAACGAGGCGAACATGATCCCGGACTCCTACGGCGGCAAGCTGCACCCGGCCTCGGCCAAGGAGATGCTCTCGTCGCTCCCGGTGATCACCACCGCCCTCCTGCGGCGCAAGGTCACGCCGAAGAGCGCCCTGTTCCACCACAAGAACCCGGACCAGGACCAGATCAAGCGGATCTACCGCGAGGTCGGGGAGCGTGAGGGCCGCCTGGAGTTCAACCTCTACGTCGAGCAGCCGGACGAGGACGACGCGACGCCGACCTCGCACGCGGAGCGCGCCGGGGCCGACGAGGGCTCCGCGAGCCCGACCCCGAGCAAGGGCCTGACCGAGGCCGAGACCGCCCAGAAGGACGCGTGAGCATGAAGGTCGCCTACTGGCCCGGCTGCGTCAGCCGCGGCTTCACCCCCGAGCTCCACGGCTCGATGGCCGCGGTCGCCCCGCAGCTCGGCATCGAGCTCGTCGAGCTGAATCGCGCGAACTGCTGCGGTGCCGGCGTCATCGCCGAGCACAGCCAGGAGCTGGCCGACTCCCTGAACGCCCGGACCTTCGCCCTGGCGCAGCAGGAGATCGCCAAGGGCGCGGACATGATGATGAACATCTGCTCGACCTGCCAGGGCGCGCAGACCGAGTGCCAGGAGCGCCTGGACGCCTCCGCCGCGTACCGCGACGAGGTCAACAAGCACCTGACCCCGGAGGGCCTGCAGTACGCCAAGGGCCTGGTGAACAAGAACTTCCTCTGGGTGCTCGTCGAGGAGCTCGGCCTCGACGAGCTGCGCTCGCGGGTGACGCGGCCGCTGACGGACCTGAAGGTCGGCCCGTTCTACGGCTGCTACATCGTCCGTCCGACCGACCGGCTCGACATCTCGGCCGAGAACCCGCGCGACCGGTACCTCGAGCAGGTCATCGAGGCGCTCGGCGGCACCGTCGTGGACTACGCCGGCGCGCAGAAGTGCTGCGGCTTCCCGATCTCCCTCATGCAGAAGGAGACGTCGTTCAAGATGGCCGGCCGCCACCTCGGCGACGCGAAGGACCAGGGCGCCGACTGCCTCGTCACGCCGTGCCCGCTCTGCCACCTGAACCTCGACATGCAGCAGCCGATCGTCTCGCGCACCGTCGGGCGCGACCTGCAGATGCCGGTCCTGCACCTGCCGCAGCTCGTGGGCCTGGCGCTCGGCATGGCGCCGAAGGAGCTCGGCCTCGGCAAGCACGTCGTGAAGCCGACGTCCGTCATCGACTGGTCGACCTCGGTGGTCGGCGCGGTCGGGAGCCTCTCGGCCGTCTGAGCCTCCTCCCTGCCCGTCCCGCGCCACCCGGCCGGGAACGACGAAGCCCGGCGCACGCGCCGGGCTTCGTCGTTGCGGGACCGGCCCGGGACGCGCGACGCGCCCCGGGCCGGCGGGCCGCTAGTGCGCCTCGTGGAAGCCCCGGGTCGGCGGAGCGGTCGACGAGACGGGACCACCGAAGTAGTCCCGGCCCCCGTTGTCGGGGATCACCGCGCCGGTCCCCACGGCCGGGGAGGTCGGCGCCAGCTGGTACCCGGCGACGTTCCCGATGCCCGACGGCGCGTCGTCCGACGGCGCGAGCATCTGCGGGTCGGCGGTGATCTTCTGCGGATCCGCCGGCTCGCCCGCGGTGTGGTTGCCGTAGATCAGGTTGTTCGAGATCGTCGTGCCGGTCCCGCGCGGGAACGCCCAGGTGCCGGTGCCGTGGTTGACGACGACGTTGTTGCGGAACCACCAGCCGTTGTTGTTGTCGCCGCTCCAGCCCTGCTGGGCGATCGGCGGCGCGTTGAGGCCGGCCTTGACGTAGATCGTGTTGTTGTAGATCTTCGAGCCGTTCAGCAGGCCGCTGGACAGCGACACGATGCCCTTGTCGCCCGCGAAGCCGTCGTTGACGCTGAGGTTGTAGCGGACGGTCGCGTTGCTCCCGGAGCCGAGGCCGCCCATCAGCAGGATGAAGCCGCCCTCGTTGTCGTGGGAGTAGTTGTGCTGGACGATCGTGTTCACCGCGAACAGGTCGACGTCGTAGCCGTGACCGTCGACGACGTGGGTCTGGACCCCGGAGACCTCGTTGAACTGGATCAGCGTGTTCGTCGTCTTCGCCACGAACATGCCGACCGTGCCCGGCTGCGTGCCCGACGAGGTCACCGATCCGGCGCCGTCGACGACGTTGTGCTCGATGAGGTTCTCCTTCGAGCCGCGCAGGATGATCCCGTCGCTGTCGATGTCCTTCAGCCGGTTGTTCGTGATCGAGACGTTCTTGCTCAGCGCGTCCTGGGAGACGAAGTAGAAGAGGAAGCCCGTGGAGTAGTCGTCGAAGTTGATCCCGGTGCGGCCGACGTCCTGCACGTCGTTGTCGGTGATCAGGACGTCCTTCCAGCTGCTCGCGCCGTTGCCGAGGCCGTTCATCGTGTCGGCGACCACGGAGATGCCGCCGTTCGTCTGGCCGTTCGCGCCGTTGCAGGTGAAGCAGCCGTTGACGTCGTGGACGAAGTTG